>NZ_JAMOKU010000052.1:0-37899 GCF_023656845.1 Parabacteroides sp. Y3-G-102
GTCTTTTAATGCTAAAATTAAGGCGTTTAGAGCTGCTTTAAGAGGAGTAACGGATATAAAATTCTTTCTTTTCAGACTTACAAAGCTGTATGCTTAATCCCCCAGGTTTATCGGGTGAGCCGATATGGTATAGTAAATAGCAATTAACGACTATAAAAAAGAAAAGAGAGCTACTTGGCGGCTGCTCTCTATTTCAGAATTTGCTTTTGTGGGTTGTAGTAACTTCCTTAGAAGGTAGTCACTTTTAAGAAATCCCGTTATTTCACGTGCAAAGCTAAAACAAAAATCGGCAATTCCAAAGTCCTTTTGATGTTTTTATGCTATAACAACCCTCGTTTACTTATTGTTTAGTAATAATTTTACTTTGATTTTTATGAAGAAAAATCAACATGTTGTGCCTTCTGGTGATCAGTGGGCTGTAAGAGGTGAGGGTAATAGTAGAAAGACAAGAATTACCCAAACTCAAAGAGAAGCAATAGAAATTGCCCGTACGATTGCACGGAAAGAGCAGTCGGAGTTAGTAATTCACGGAAAAGATGGTCGTATTAGACAAAAAGATAGTTATGGTAACGATCCTTTTCCTCCAAGAGGTTAGAATATGATAGATAAAGTACGTATTAGGAATATTGATAGTTATCTGATTGGGATTCATGATAATGACAACTTTTTTGTATCAAAAAAAGCAAGTGAAATAAATGCTGATAAATTAAATCTTCTTGGCTTTTCTATTCCACTCATTAGTGGAGAACAGATTTTACCTCGCGCTTTAGGTGCTGTTTCTCGGCTAAATGCTAATGGTAGTTTCATAAAAAGGAGAGACTTACCTATGGAAACTAAATATAGAGAAGTTTGTATAAAAGACTGGCATGGTGATTATCATTATGTAGATGTTCCTTATAAAAGGTATCAGAGAGAAGATATTCCAGCTCCCTCAATAGAATTGAAAATTGTAGATATTTCTGGTGACTTATATGTTACATCGCCTTTATTGCATAGGGATGATTTGAGTGTATCTAAAATTAAGCATGTTATTAATTTGTTTTTAGAGTTATTTGGCTCTTGTGAGATCCTTACTGAAAATTTGCTTCCAGCGATATCATCAATTCCAACTACAAGGGTTAATTGGCGTATTCTTCCAGAAGGAGACTACCCTTGGGATAGATTAGCTCAGTTAGCTGGAAACTTGTCCAGTAATAGAACCGGAAAAGCAAAAGTTCAAGAACATAATATTGATACGATTCTCCGTTTTAGACCTTCTGGGCTAGTTTATGGGGCTGGTGGTTTTAGAGGATATTTGGTATTTAAGTTTCCATCTAAAAATCTATTTATAATGGAGAATGTAATTTATGGGAACGCAACGTATGTTTTTGAAGATGATTGGGAACAATTTTCTCAGCTAACTAAAGCAGAGATAATTCAGAATAGTCTTGTTAAGAAACGAATCGAACATCGTTCTGGATGGGAAGCTGAAATAAGAAGGCTTTTATCTTAAATATTGAGTCCAAAGACTTTCTTGCAAAAAAAGTCTTTGGACTTATTTAATAATTGAGGTTCAAGGTTACTCCATCAGGTAGCAGTCCATATCGTGTCTTACTTCATCATATTCAATCATCGTCTTATCTCTTTTTTCTTTTTCTTCTTGTGTTTCTGTGCTTGTAATTCTTCTGCCAATGTAGTATTGTAATTGTTGCCATCTCCCAATGAGAAAATAGACAAAAGAGAATCATTACTATTTTGCAGATTATAAGGGTATTTGTTGTCCTGTTTACTAGCAAGATTGCAAAAAATCTTGTTATATTTTTCATCGGATTGAAATGTTTCTTTCTTTTTTTCGCCATAGATTTTTTGTTCCTGTAATTCAATTTGTTTAGGTATAGAACTATTCTTCATTGTATTGTGGTAGTTAAATGATTCCGATTGTTGGCGGTTGTAGTCGAATAGCTTATCAAAACCCTGTTCTGCCTGTTGGAATAGGTTTACCCGGTCAAATCCACCTTTGATTACTCCGTTCTTGGTATCCTTATGATTGGTTAGTGGGGATAACTTCTTTTTATTGGCTTGGTCTTTCCGGCTTACAATCAAATGGCAATGCATATTCTGTTTGTTTTTAGAACGACTACGATCAAAATGAATCTTACCATAGAATTTAATGTCCGAAGCAGATAGTTCTTTATTGAAGTTTTTGGCATATTCTGGAATAAATACCTCCCGGATATACCGCTTCATAGCTTGGGCTTGTTCTTGTTCGCTATTACCCATTGCAAGGAGTTCCTTTTCTGATGGACTGACATGAATAGCATAAAATTTAGCATCTGTTTTCAGAAGTTGCCCTATATTGGTATCTATATCCTTTATCACCTTTGACTTATAGATATTATCATCTGTTAGATTGAAAAAGCCTTCGGTGTAAATACCTTTTTCCATGCGTTCCAAATCTTCATGCTCTAAATAATTAGCCAACTGTCGGCTACTGCTAGCATTATTATATGTACCGTTAGATGGTGAGGCAAAATCAATGTGCATAGCTTTATGTGTTTATCAGATTGCTGATTTCAGCTTTCAGATTCTCTTTTCTTTTGCTATCCATCACACCACAAGCAGAAAGTTCCGAATAGAGTTGTATTAGGTGAAGTAGCTTTTTATAATTCCGTTGGTGTATCTGGTAAAGTGCGTTAATTTGCTTGGACTGGTTGTTAATCACGTCGGCATGATTGCAAAATTGTTCACTTAGCTTTTTAAGTACGGCTGTTTGTTTCTCTTGACTAGTTTCCAGTTGCGAGAGAATAAGAGCTTCTAAAGTTTTGCTGGTAGTATCGAAACGTAAAGCGATAGAATTTGTTGCTCGTATCATAGGATTTAGTTGTTCTTCCTCGTAGTGACGGATGAAACGGATAATATCATCCTGTCTTTTATTTATTTTCGCCAGTTCTGATTTTACAGATTCAGGTGCTTCGGATGGGTTGATATGTGCCTTATCTATATACCCGAACGCCAACTTTACAACTTCACTCTTTTTCAGTGAATAGCGTTTGCATAGCTTTTCTACCAAAGCTGCCGTTTCCTTGTCTATGGAAATGGTAGTGAATATTGTTTTTCGATTGCTGTTTGGCATGGTAATTACTTTTTTATAGAAATATGAATAGATAAATACCTGATAATAAGCATTACAAAGAAAATGCTTATTATAGGTGTCATTACAGCGTGTTCTTGTAACACGCTAAAGCCGAAGGCTTTGCCCCGCAGGGCAAGAGGGAAGAACAGGACTTGTCCAGTTCCCTCTTGCTCGATTTAGCGAAACGGGCTAAACCAATAGGTGAGGCAGTTTCTGCTAAATGGGGAGCGATAGTTCTTCATCAGGCGGTAATATTACCCACCTTGGTTTGCCTCAGTTTGCTTATCGAGTTGGTTTTCCTTTTTGAACCGTTCGTATGTCTTACAGTCGGCATTTTCTTGAATAAATACCCGAATATCAGCAGCACGATAATAGGTTTTATGACTTATCATAAAGTAAGGAAGTTTACCACTTGCCCGATAGCGTTGCAGGGTTCGGAAAGATACTTTCAGCAGGAAAGCTAGATCCTGATTATCCAATATCTTGTCGTTAGGATCTAATATTTTGTCGGTATTGATAAGGGATTTTAGGTCTTGTCCGATTTCGGATAGTTTTTTTGATAGCCGTTCCATCCACTTGTCGAAGTTTTCGTTGTCTATATACATTTTGCTTCATTTTTAAGTTTAACATTATTGGTTTCAATCGATTGATGAAGCAAAGTTCGGCAAATGGATGAAAATAAGTTAGGGGTGTACCACTGGTACACCCCTATAAATAGTTGTTAAATAGTTGATTTATAGATAGCCTTTCTTTTTGCTTTCTTCATTAATGGCTTTACGAAGCGTATCTAAAAATTCGGTTATTTTTGATGGTTTACGACTAACGACACTTTCATGCTTCTTATGCACATCGCCCAATTTAATATTGAAAAGGTATTCAAAGGCTCTTCCGATTTCTGTAAGTGGTGCTTCTGTACCACTGCGCGTTACCACTCTTTTAGATAGGAACAATCCACTAACTATCTCCATAATCTCAATAAGATAGGTTTCGTCTGTAAGGTAGAGCGGCGAGAGTGGAAGTTTATTCTTCCGGTTTTGGAATTGAACCGGATATTTAATTTGCATATTGAGTATGCGGATTTCCGTATTTACAAGTCCTATCGCTTCATCAATAAGCAATGACAAGGCGTTTTTCCCCCTGCTCAAATTGTACTCGATACGACTTGAGCCTGTTTAGTCCAAAAGAGAAGTAACGTAATAATACAGCGTAGTCCTGTTCCTTTATAGCAATACTTACTAAGTGATTGGCAAGTTCTTGCAATGCGGCCGTAAAATCATTTACGGCAAACTCTTTCTGTGAGTGTTCCGATAATAGTCGGAAAAATCTCAAATCTGATAAGTCTTTCATAATTAATACATTTACATATTGATAAATTGCGTTGCTTTGCTGAGGATTGCGTTGATACAATTCTCCCGTAGCCAGCGGTTAGAATGAGTTTTTTCATACCGGTTATATTTTGTTGTATTTATAATTTACGGTTATTTTTTCCACCAATCGTCCACCTCTTTGCTCGGTTGTAGGTTTCCCACATACGAGCGTATTCTCCTTTAAGAGCAAGTAGCTGCTCATGTGTTCCCTGCTCGGCTATCACACCCTTATCTACATACAGAATTCGGTCGGCATTGGTGATTGTAGACAATCGGTGAGCGATGACCAATACCGTCTTTCCTTTGATGAGATGAGAGAATGCTGCCAGAATCTTACCTTCGTTTTCGGGGTCGGCAAAGGCGGTGGCTTCGTCCAGCAAGATAATAGGGGAGTCTTTTAATATGGCGCGAGCCAAGGCTATGCGTTGTGCTTCACCACCAGAGAGGTAGATGCCTCCTTCGCCTACCAATGTCTGATAACCATTGGGCAAGGATTCTATAAACTCATGGCATTGAGCGGCACAGGCAGCCCGTGCCACTTCCTCAAAGGTTGCAGTCTTGTTACCCATACGGATATTCTCCTCGATGGTATCGAAGAAGAGCATATTATCCTGAAAGACAAAAGCGACGTTGTCCATCAATACCGAAGTGGGAATCTCTTTGACTGGCACTCCTCCTATTAAGATTTCTCCGCTTTGAACGTCCCAAAAGCGGGCGGCAAGCATAGCAACGGTACTTTTACCGGCTCCCGAAGGACCGACTAATGCAGTTATCGTACCGGGATGGGAGATGAAAGATATCGCTTTGAGTATCGGCGTGGTGTCGTAGGCAAAAGAGACGTTGCGAAATTCCACTGAAGCGTCTTTGGGGTGTCGGGGAATGTCAGGCTCTTCGATTTCGTCCATATAGAGAATGTCATCAATCTTCTGTACACCCATGTTGTTCTGATTCAGAAAGCTGCCTATCCACAAGAGTTTAAGCACGGGAAAGAAAACAGCCACGCCGAAAAACAGGAACATGAGTAGCACCGGCACGAAAGTGGCATACGAGGCACTCCCCACAAGCAGCCACACTGCCACGGGAATGATGAAGAGCAGTGCCGAAGAGAGTATGGTAAGGAAACCTACATATGTGGGTTGGTATTGTACGTTTACCTCGTTGGCAAATTTGCGGTACTCCTTGATGTCGTCATTGAGTTTGCGATAGGCATTAGTCGATTCGGTGAAGGTCTTCACCACCTGAATACCGCGAATATATTCCACAATACTAGCATTCATTCTGCCTAAGGTCTCCACATACCGTTTGGAAACCTCCCGGATTTTTTTGCCGGTGTACATTCTTCCCATCACATAGAATGCCATCGCCAGCACAGCCAATACTACGATAGCCAACCGCCAGTCTACGGCAAACATATAGCTGACGAGAATCAGCGGAAAAAGTAGGGCAGTTACGATGTCAGGGATATGGTGGGCAATAAACAGTTCGATGCGCTCCACGTCGTCGCTCATTATTTTCTTCAGTTCTCCCGAAGCCCGGCGGGAAAAGAACCCCAAGGGCAAACGAACCATTTTTTGTACTAGCTGCATTCGTATTTCATACAGAATGTTGAAAGCGGCAATGTGCGAGAGCATGAGGGAAGCAAACGTGAGCACTCCGAAAGCGAAGAAAGCTCCCAAGGCGATATAGCTCCACAGCCAGATGTATGCCTTGTCAATCAATGAGGGATCAAGCGCATGCTCTGCCAACTCGATGAGAATATTGTACACCGCTATGATCGGCACAAACTGCACGATGGCGGTGATAACTGCCAACAACATCGCCCCGATGAGCAGCCGACGTTTAGTGCCGGCTATTTCTATCAACCGTGCCAGCCCGGTCTTGCGTTTATTTGTATCCATAGCCTTACTGTTTATTCGATTGTTTGAACTTCCATCCTTTTACCCGTTGTTGTTCCTCCCAAAGATTGCGATACAGTCCTTCCTCTGCCAAAAGAGCTTGATGCTTGCCTTGCTGCACCACCCGTCCTTGGTCTATCACTACAATATTATTGGCACCTATCACCGTGCCCAAGCGATGAGCGATGATGACTACAGTCTTTTCTTTCACCAAGTCGTTGATAGCATCTTGGATGTGAACCTCGTTTTCGGGATCGAGCGAAGCGGTTGCCTCGTCAAGCAACACGATGGGCGCATCTTTCAAAATGGCACGGGCAATAGAGATACGCTGTTTCTCTCCACCGGATAGTGTGCTACCTCCTTCACCCACCATCGTTTCGTAGCCATCAGGCATAGCGGTGATGAAGTTGTGGCATTGCGCCTTGCGTGCGGCAACTTCTATCTCTTCGCGGGTAGCTGTCTCACGTCCCACGCGGATGTTGTTATAAATGGTATCGTTGAAGAGATACACATCCTGAAAGACGATGGAAACTTGTTGCATCAGTGTATGCACGGTGTAGTCTTTGATGTTTCGTCCGCCAAATAGGATTTCCCCCTCGCTTACATCCCAGAAACGGGCAATGAGTCGTGTCAATGTCGTTTTGCCCGAACCCGATGGTCCCACAAAAGCGGTCAGTTCCTTTTCGGGAATGGTAAGCGATACATCCCGAAGTACGGGAATATCGGCATTATAGCTGAAGCTGACGTGACGGAACTCTATCTCTGAGTTGACAACATCTTCTATTATACCCTCCGGAAGTACGGGCGTTTTGCAAAGAGCATCAATGCGTTCGGCTCCCAGCTTCATGTAGTTGATGAGGGCGATAAAGGTCAAGGCGTTGATGAGTGGGGCATAGATAGCCGATCCTGCCAGCAGGAACATGATGTAAACGGGCATGGAGACTTTGGCATTTAACAACATCGAGAAGCCAAGTAGCATAATAAGAACCAGGCCGCCATTGAGCAGAGTGGAAGCCAGCGTGATGCTGGGTGCGGGAGCCGCTTCCAAACGGATGCTCTCCCGCTTTAGATCACGGAAAGCTCGTTCCAAGCGTTCAAACTTATTGCCGCTCAGGTTGAAAGCCTTAATCAGGCGGATACCTTGTATATACTCGATCATGCGCGAAGCGGCATTGGTCTTTATTTTTTGATGCCTCTTGCCCAAGGTTGCCACAAAGTGATTGGTGAGCCACATCATGGGGTATGCCAATGGAATGACAGCTGCTGCCGCCAAAGCTAATTGCCAGTTGAAGAATGAGAGCGAAACCAAAGCGACGATGGGCATCGCCAGCCCGCCAAAGAACTGACCGATAAGGTGAGTAGTGAGCATCTCCACGTTGTTATAGTCGCTGACAATGTATGCCCCGATGTCGCCGGGATCACGACTATTGAAGAAACTCATCGGCAGTTGGCGCAGGTGATTGACCACTTCCAAACGACCATCGCAACAAATGTCGTAGCCGTCTTTATAGGCTACAAGGTATGCCTTTTTGCTAATGAGCCAAAGGCAAACGAGAGAAATTAGGAGCATTAGGCACGCCCAACCTATGTTCACGAGGTTGAGCGGTGTGCCGGGATTTTGCAGAGGTTTGAATACCTCCCACACCACGAGCAGCATTGCCCCATACGGTGCGCCACGAAAAAAGTACTCCGCAACCGTCCAGCCTATCAGCGGACGCAAGCGACGGGGCTGCCCCATCGTGGCGGAATTGAGTATTTGAGAGAGATTGTTCATAAGGTTGCTATTTGAGTAAGAAGTATCTGGGAGTTCTCGCTTTGTACCGCGCATAGTCTTCCCCATAAGTGGTCATGCAGTATCGCTCTTCACCCAAGATAACGCCATGCGTGACGAGGATCAAAGGAATTGTGGCAAGCAGCAACCACAACGATGCCGAGGCAATGCAAACCGCCAATGCTCCCACTTCATAGAAGAAGTACATCGGATTGCGCGACAGGCGGTAAACGCCTCGTACGACAGTTTCTCCTTTAGGCGTAGAGGCATAAGCATGAAAGGCTGCCATAAATCCGACAAGTGCAAAGGCAAACAAGACGCACCCCACCGTGAATAGCAGTGTACCTATGCGGAGAGGGACAAAGAGCGACACCAAAAGCAATGTTCCCTGAAACACAAAGCTTAAAGTGGCGTACCGCTTGTCCTTAGAGGTATACCAAGATGTATCTACGGCACGTTTGCCACCTTCTCGGTAAAGAATCATATACAAAAGTTGTATCAGCACCAATGCAAACGAAGGTATCCATGCATTGAGCCAACCGAAGTGAAATTGAATGAAATCGTTTATTGGCATACGAAATTTTATTTATTGTGTGTGATATTGAAACCCTTGAATAGCCATTTCTGAATAGAGAAACAAGATTAATAAATGTTTGGGCTAAAAAATGAGAGCAAAGGAAAGGCCGATAATTCAACTCTCACCTTTGCCTCTTCTGAGTGATTGATTATTACTTAGTTTTCAAACCAATGGAAATATGCAGGAGCTCCATCTACCTTTACTACGGCATCCGAGCTTGTTTCGCCGGTTGCAGGATTATGCGTATAAAAGCCCACATCATTTCTGCCATTAATAGCAAACACGATAAGATTCTTGTATTTCTCCACTGCTCCTCCAAAGCTTGACGTCATCGGTATCGGAAGTTTTTTTACCGTTTTATTGTAAATATCCATCTCTACACTGATGAGCGATTTATCCGTGAACCAGTTGGGAGATGTTGGGTTTGCCCAATAAGAAGGAATATCCATCGTGGCATACATTTTTCCGTTGCCGGCGTATTGTGATTGAAGCAGCCAAACGGTTTTGCCCGATTCGCCTTCGATTGTTTGATCGTTCAACACCCAATTATAGGTAGGGTCAAATTCGGTTTCGCCTTTCTTGATGCGCAAGATACCGGTCTTGTACTTAGGATTCATGCCGTATGCGCCCGTGCACATCAGATACATATCGCCTTTTTCATCGATAAAGGTTTGTTGCCCATAGGTATAAGCCCCGATACCGATACCACTCGCCTTTTCATAGATGACACGCTCCACCTTGTCCGTTTGAGTGTTGATTACCGCGAGTTCTATCTGAGGTTCGGTAGCCGGTTGGAATGTCATGTCTGTCTGATTCAGTGTTACATACAAACGTCCATTATGCACAAACGGAGATCCAAACATCGGTACGGCCAATCCCGGTGCAGCGTAAGAGGACAGATCAATCTCACCAGTTAGTTCCATCGTTTGAGGGTTGAATATAAATAACTTGCCGATAAGTGATATCAGATAGGCTTTTGTTGCATTAACAAAAGAGATGTGTCTTGGAACAGAATTAAGGGGAATAGGCATGGTTGCCGTTTTGGTGAGTTTAGTTCCCGAACGCCCCCATTTTGTTACTACATTTTCATCACCTTGTGCTCCGAACGCAGGAAAAGTGTACACATCATTACCGTTGCACACTGGCATCATTCCGTAACCGACTTGCACGGCATTTTTGTTTGTCAGTTTCTTGGGAGACACTCCATCTGCTAACTGCATCCAACCTGACCCGGTCTGTCCACCGGGATTCATAAGCATGGTGTAAACAAGTATATCGCCAACTTTTACTTCCGGATCGGTCGTGATTGGTTTCGTTTCCGGGTCTTTGCTACAAGCTGAAAACAGCATAGTGATACTCATTAGGAGGAGTAATACTCCGTTGATTCTCTTTTTCATTTTACTTTTTATTTTATTGTTGAATAATATATTGAATTGTGATTAGCTTTATTTCAGCACGTACCTGATACGTGCGGTAAAGGCTCTGCCGGGAAGCGGGTAATTAAACTCGCTGAACAGGCGGGCATTCGTAAGGTTGGATGCTTTTGCCGAGAAGGTAAGCCCACCGTTCATGATGGAGTATTCTAATCCCAAGTCGAGCTTGAAAGAGCGCGGAATGCGTTTCTCTTGATATTGACTTACTTCGAAATCGAAGAAATACTCTTCTACGAATGAAGCATCGGTAAATAGTCTTACATTCTGACCTTTCCCTCCGAAGAGATTCTCTTTGTGAAACTCTACCCCCGCATTTGCTAAGAAATAGGGAATATTAGGCATACGCAATCCCTTCGACGGATTGAGAACGTTACTCGTTGGTTCGTACTTACGTGTATCGCGAAGGTCTTGAAACGTGGCATTTACATATCCGTAAAGCCAGCGTGTAACATCTGCTTTGACTTCTGCCTCTACACCGAAGGTACGCATCTCACCGAAATTAGTGTATCTGCCCTGTACGAAGTTGCGCGTATAGCGTATCATATCTTGCAGGTAAGAGAAGAATCCGTTTACCTCCACCTGCAACAATCCGGAACCAATCTTTTTATCGTACATCAATCCGATGTTAGCGTTAGTTCCTCTTTCGGGTTTCAAGTCGCCCGAAGGAGCAATAAGGAAGCCGTCGCCAATGAGTTCGGCATCTGTCGGTAGTCGTACATCATAGCTTACGGAGGCTTTCCCCAACAACTCTTTGGTGAAGCGGTAGCGCAAGGCTTCACTTACACCCCAATCGTGCTGCTGCATATCCACTTCTTTGGGTACGGAATTCCAAACATCTCCTATTTTCGTATTCATGGAATAGTAATAATACTTACCCGTCAGCGAGTTGAGGAATTTGTCATTGGGGGATTTATAGTCGTAACCCAAGCCTAATACCCAGCTCGTCATGTGTGAGTCGAAGTTTATCTGTCGCCCCACCGCTTTATCCAACAACGGATCGGAGGGCTTCCCCAATGCCCATTTGAATAATGAGTTGAGGTTGATGGAGTGCCGGTCATTGATGATGTAATTGAGATTGGTCTTATTTCCCACGGTATGCTTACGCATTTTCATGTCAGAGGGTAAAACTCCTATTTCTCCTCCGTAAGCCGAAACAGGCGGATAAGGATTCATATCCCAGTCGTAGCGAAGCCTAGCTGTATCCACAAAGTTGTATTGAGAATAGGCATAGCCCGTGCCGCTACTGAAGTCAAGTCCATTGAGTAGGAAATTGTCTTTCTGTAAATCAATGGCGAAGTTGTAAGCTCCGGCACTACTTTCGGCAGAGCGTATGTTCTCTACCACGCCTTGTATCTGCTTGCTGTTTCGGATAAATTCAAGTTCAAACTCCATCTGATCGAACCACCATTTACGGGCTTTCATCGATATCCCTCCCCCCGATTGATTGAATTTGTCATGGTCGCGTTTTATGAACTTACCTTTGTTCTGAGGCAATTCCATACGATAGTCATTATCAGAATGGGTGTATAACAACGCTGCCCCCAACTCTATTCCTTGTTTGACCAGATTCCGCTTGAAGACGCTACTTGCTTTATGTGTATTGAAGCTACCGAACGAATACGAAGCATCCAAGTAACGAGGTGGATACTCTTTAATCACGATATTTACAGCACCCCCCACGGCAGATCCACCGAACTTGGCTGGAACCACACCTTTATATATTTCAATGCGGTCAATCATGTCGATGGGTATATCGTTGATGTCGATGAAATCGGAATTATCGTTCATCGGTACTTCGTCTATAAAGAATCCAATACGCTTGCCTTCCAAGCCGCGAACAGAGATACGCGAGGCACTGCCTACTGCTCCCTGCGAACGAATGGTTACGCCTACGGTCTTAGTCAGAATATCTTCTACGCTATTTACTGTACCTTGTAACTGGCTCATACTGTAAACCGTTACCGGCATGGCTTGCTCCCGAATCTTGCGGGCTTCACTTTTGCCCATCACCACCACTTCGTCCAGCGATTTGACTTCGGCTTTCAGGCGGATAATAGTTTTCTTTACATTCTCTTTACTTACGGTTACTTTTTGGACTGCTGTTTGATAGCCCATAAACTTCACGGTGAATGTATAAGTACCGAAAGGAATGTCTGAAAAAGAGAACTCGCCATATTTGTTGGTTACATCGCCCTTTTTCAGTTCCTCAATAAAGAGGGTTGCTCCGGGCAGTGGATCTTCGTCAGTGTTGTCGATGACCACGCCCGCAATCCGCCCCCCACCTGTTTGGGCGGATACACTGATGCTCATGAGCATCAGTATCAATAGAGAAAATAGTACTTTCTGTTTCATTGTTTATTTATATGATTGTTGGTTTCTCCTTAAATGCTGGGATCGGGAGCTTCCGGCGTGGAAACGACTATAGGTGTTGTACCTGAGGAGTTTCCTTCGGTTACTTTTTGTGTAAGTACCTCAACATCCTTAAACTCTATTCTGGCGATCGCCTCTTTGGGGTTGAGTGTCGTTTTGTCAGCAATGAGTTTGGGCACTTCACGTTCTTTCAACATACCCGTAGAACGTAGCACGGGATACCATTTGGCAGCTTCCTTCGGCTTGGAAAGATTTTTGCGGGCTGCTTTGTTATAAAGTATAAGCATAAATCGATATTGTTTTGTGCCCTTTCGGGCAGTTATTAGTAGTAATTTTCAATATTTGAACTGTATATCTTCTCGTTCCATTTCTCCTTTGAGGTATGTGAGAAGAGTCTCCATATCGTCTCCTACTGTAAAGGCAATGCTCTCAATAGTAGTGCAATGCCCCAACGTACAAGTTGATACAGGATTGATTAAAGAAACATAACGACTGTCTCGTTTCACCAGTCGATGAATCAACTGCGGATAGGTAGTCAGAACCCGATGTATCGGGGTATATTTATTGATGCTCATCTGTCTATTGGTTTCATCATCGGTTGTTTTGTCGCTTGCACGCATATTCGTTGCGATTGGCTCTCCGGCGAGATGTCGTAGGTCACATTTATAAATCCCGCTTGTTCCAGCATTCTTTGTATTTCTATGGGTGAGTAAATGCGCAGGTCGATATTCCTCACCCACTTTTCATTGCCTTCCTCGCTGCATGCCTCGTTGCAGATGTAGAACCTTCCTTCGGGTTTCAATACACGCAATACTTCCTTGAAGTTTTCCACTATATCATTCCAAAAGTAGATAGTTTCGAAAGCGGTTACAATATCGAAGCGGTTATCGTCAAAAGGAATGTTTGAAACATTCGCCTCTACTATAGATGCTCGTCCCTGACTGATAGCCGCCTTGTTCTTGCGACTCGCAATGTCCACGCACGTGGGTGAATAATCCATGCCGCAAACTAATCCATGAGTTCGTTTGATGAAATTAGCTACGTTTTGCCCACCGCCACAACCGATATCGAGCACCGTTTCGCCACCGGAAAGTTTTACGAAGTTGTCAATGCACCAAAGAGAAATCCGGTTATGCCCTTGGTTCATCATTTTCACAATGCACCTGCCCATAAAGCTATTCTTGGGTTTGCGGAAGTTTTGAAAGATGTTTTTTATTATGCTCATAATTATTCTTTGTTTTTAAGTCTTTTCTTACTAATATTTGCTGTGCGCGATACCTAAAAAATATACGCCCGTGAGTATGCTCTTTGTGAGCATCGTGCTCATGACAGTGGTAAGTGTGAGATGTATGCATATCTTTTTCTGTTTTTTATTTATTGTTTCTATATTACTTCTTCTTGCTAACCCAGCATCAGCAGGCTTAGTGCCATGACCGCCATGCCTACCACCAAACCGTAGATGGCATGGTGGTGCTTACCGTATTCTTCTGCTGCGGGTAACAGCTCATCGAGCGAGATAAATACCATGATGCCAGCAATCATGCCGAAGATGATGCCGAACACATTGTCGTCGAGGAACGGAGCCAGCACGAGATAGCCTATGACGGCTCCCACCGGCTCTGCCAATCCAGACAAAAACGAGAACCAAAAGGCTTTCTTGCGGTTGCCTGTAGCGTAAAAAACAGGAACGGATACCGAAATACCCTCCGGTATGTTGTGTATGGCAATGGCGATGGCAATGGGTATGGCAATGTTCACATCCTTTAGGGCAGCAAGAAACGTAACCATACCCTCCGGGAAATTGTGGATAGCCAGCACCAAGGCTGTTACCATGCCAACACGTAGCAATTTGGGCTTCACGTCTAATTGTATTTTCGCTTTTTCACTCATTTCTTCCACCCGGTGCATTTCATGCGGATTCTCGTAGCGAGGAATTAGCTTGTCGATGAGCAATATCAACACGATACCCCCGAAGAAAGAGAGCGTGGCATAAAACGTTCCTTCTGATTTGCCGTGCATCTCCACAAGTGTTTGCACAGAAGAGGTAAACAGTTCGACAAACGATACATAAATCATGACTCCCGCCGAAAAGCCCAGCGATAGAGAAAGAAACGACGTGTTGGTGCGTTTGGCGAAAAAAGCAATGGCACTGCCTATGCCGGTGGATATACCGGCAAACAGTGTCAGAAGAAATGGAACAAATACTTGTTGTGACATGGCTATGACAGATTGGGAGTTAGTACTTCAAAAGAGAACGAAAATCTATTTTGTTCAAAAACAAAGCGAGTCGCTCTTTGCAGGCGACTCGCTTGATACGATGAATTATTATTATTAAAAATGGGATGTTTCATACATCTGTTACTAAGTTAAGTCTGGAAAATCAGTCTCTGGACGTTCAATATCGATGCATTCTTTTTTAATTCTAATAGTCTCTTTGTTCAAAGCCTCTCTGGGCAGAGCAGATTTTCTGCTTTGTGTTACCCACGATTCCTCGCAGAGGAAAAGTCCGTTTACTCCTTGCACAAGCGTTATTTCGCCGTTACAGATGATGTTGGTGATACTCATATATTGATTGTTTTTAGTTGTTCTACCGAAGTGGTGCGGTATTTAGCCTCCTGCACCAAGCGAAATCCTGCTTGACAAGACCTGCCGCATCTGCCCATGCAAGCAACGGGTGTCGGGTCGAACAGAAGATGGCTAAAGTGCTTCTTTTCCGAATCGAATACGAAAGAAATCCGATTGTCCACAATTGTACAACCGCTTCCACAAGGGTTGCATTGTAGGCAGGAGGATGTGTGGATGTTTCTATTTGTTTTCATCTTTCTATTTTTACATTCATGAGCCTTTTCCAGCCTCCTGTGCTAAAGCGGATATACTCACCAATAAAACATTCAATTTCTTCACTGGAAAGCTCTTCATGTTGCACCACCTCTTTCATCATATTAACCCACCATGAGCAGGTGAAGTGCATAAAGAATAGAGAAATATCGGTATGCAGATCAGGGTAGAGCTTTTTCATACCTTCCATATATTCTATACCCATTACTGTACTTCTTTTAATCCATTGTTCCCAATAATCATTGAAACGAGAGTCTTGGATAGATGAAAAAAGTAACTTAAATTCTTCACGATACCGTCTTACGATGTTCATTACCTCCTTCATGGATGAGCGATGATATTCTTCGGAGGTAAAGACATCCAAAGAAAAGGCCTCCGGGCGATTATGATCTTCCAGCATACTGTTCATCGCCTCCAAAAGCGGATGCAACACGTCAGCCAACAAATCGTCCTTACAAGGATAATAATTGTAGATGTTGCTCAGACCGATACCCGACAATTTGGATATTTCACGCATAGACACAGCCTTAAAGCCCTTCTTGAAAAAGGCTCTCCTTGCTGTTTCCAACAATAATTTATGTGTATATTCTTTTGTTGTTTGCATAGGTCAGAACGTAGTTCCTGTTATTAGAATACAAAGTACGTTGTATTTCAAAAATAAAACAATCCATACAAATGGGTATTTTCTATAAAACAATCCCTATTTGTAGGGATACAAAAAAGGGTATGTAACTATCAGCAGAGCCACTTCACGCCAAACCATAGTCATAAGTACGTGTATTGCCTCTACCGTATCCTCTTGTTATTCTTATTCTGACCTCTTTCCATGGCTATTATTAATACGCAGGTTATAAATCATGTGTAAAAACTACTTTAATCTTTTCATGATTCCCATTTTAGTAATGATTAATCGAATATGCTAAAAATGTATCATATAAAACTTCTCTTTTCTGTCATTCTACCTTTTATCTATTTAGCTTGTCGCCATTAATTAACTCGGATTCATTTTGATAGTTGTGCCGCAAGAGTATTATGACTAATAAATTATTCATGTGTCATTTTGCCATAAACAGTCTTTTTATACCACTCTCGGACAGTTTAGAAAACGGCTCTTGATTCTTCTTTCATTTGCCGATGAAAATAGAATCAACACGTTTTATTAACCATTAAAAATTAAATGTATGGAAGTAGTAACCATCGAAAAAAGAACATTTTCGTATGTCTGCGAGAGCTTCACGGAGTTTGCCAAACGGATAGAGAGTTTGTGCAGCAGTCATTCTCAAAAAGTAGAAAACTGGCTGGATAGTCAGGAAGTGTGCCTGTTGTTAGGCTTGAGCAAGCGAACGCTGCAATATTACCGAAGTAGTGGGCGACTGGCTTATTCTCAAATAGGGAGCAAGATTTATTATAAGTCTTCCGATATTGAAAGAATTATTGCGGACAGTGAAACACAAAATCAGTCACCCAAACAAATCAAGCCTTATGAAAAGAACTAAAGAATATTATCCGTCCTTCAACTTGTTTTCCATTGTCGGCACATGGGAAAGTGTTAATCTGAATCCTACGGTTATCATCTATCGGAACGACAAAGAGTATCTTCTTTCTATTATATATGTATCGGAAACCACCAAACAGGCTTCACCCTCTACTTATGAAATACAGAAAGACGGTAGCCAGTATTTTATTGCTCCTGCTCCTAAACGGATTTACATAGATTATGATCCAGCGAAAGATGTGCTAAACCTTTCGTCATTGGGTGACTATCTGCGTAACTAATCAATCGACCAGTTAATCTCTAACTGATTCGCTATCTAGCCATCTTAAAATCAATATTTCAATAAAACAATCTTTCAATCATGGAATTAATAAATAAAGATACACCACAAGTCAAAGAATTTATTTCTTCGCTCGACTCAATGCTAAGCGGTATTGAATCAATTGTCAAGCACTATAAGCCCCACCTGAACGGAGAACGTTTTCTGTCCAATCATGAGGTTTCTAAAAAACTGAATGTCAGCCTGCGAACCCTGCAAGAATGGCGAGATACAGGCTTAATCCCCTTTATCCAGATAAAAGGTAAAATCATCTATCGGCAAAGTGATATTGATAAACTGCTCCAAAAGCATTATTTTGAAAGTTGGAAAGAATAATCTGCCACTCACAAAAACATTGTTTTTCGGAATTTAATTTGAATCATTGACTTTTCCAGTGAAGTATTTAGTCTGTGCAAGTCTTTAGATAAAAATACGCTCGAAATGCAATGAGAGGAAGATTTTTATCTAAACCGAAGGCTTGGACTTGAACAGGCTAAATACGGAAATTACCTTTGTCAATGCTTCATATTGGGTTCTGGAAAACTTACTTTAAAAGAAAAGGGTTGAGAAAATGAAGTTCATTATTCCCAATCCTTTTTTCTATATTGGCTACTGCCTTATTTATATAGCCAATTCCGACAAGCAGCTATTCACTTTCTGCATATCCTTTAGAATATTCTGATCCAGTACCCGTGCGTAGTGTTTCGTCACGCTGGTATCTGCATGACCTAACATCTTGGCTACATTTTCCATACTTACGCCATTTGCAAGGCACACGGAAGTGGCATAGCTATGTCTGGCCGTATGAGTGCTAAGATTTTTATGAATTCCGCACACATCGGCAATTTCTTTCAAATAACTGTTCATGCGTTGATTACACAATACAGGTAAAAGTTTTCCGGTACACTCTGCCACATCCTTATATTTATCAAGTATAGAAGCTGCTACAGGCAGCACAGGAATGTTGCACATGATTTTTGTCTTTTGGCGGTTCTTTCTTATCCAAAGCTCCCCTTTGTTGTCTTTTACCAAGTGTTCGGGTGATAAATCTTTCACATCGCTGAACGCCAATCCAGTAAAAATGCAAAAGATAAAAACGTCACGTACCTGTTCTACTCGCTTAATCGTGAATTCTTTTGCAAGAATAATTTTAATCTCGTCCATCGTCAGGAACTCAGGATCGGTTTCTTCCAGTTTGAAGCGATAGTAAGCAAACGGATCTTTCTTTATCCAGTCGTTTTCCAAAGCAATACGGATAATCTTCTTCAAGTTCTTCAATCGGGTGATAGCTGAATTCTGCGCACAACCTTTTTCAATTTTCAAAAAAGCATCGAACTTAGAAATAAAGTTGGCTTCCAAGTTGTTTAGGGCAATATCAGATAATTGATATTCTTTCTTTATGAATTCCTCTAAATATCGGGTAGTGGTTTCATACCGTTGAACGGTCTTACTAACGAAGTCCTTACCGATTAGCTTACGGCTTTGTTCGTTATGCTCTCTGAATACTTGCAATAGCGTTTTACTATCTTCATCCACCCCATAATATAGCTTTCTCATAAGATCGACTGTAATAGTCTTACCTGTGGATTCCAGTTCTCTATAAATTTGGTGTATGCGAGAGCGTGTGATTTCCAAGTAGTGGTTCAGTTCCACCGACATACGATCTTTTCCTTTGGAGTTTTCTTTTGTCTGATTCCATAGATTTACAGGACAGCTTCTTTTTACTAAAACATCTACCATACAGCCGTTTACAGTAATTCTCATGCACACGGGTGCTTCTCCATTCTTTAATAATCTGGCTTTCTTGATAAAGAATAGCACATTGAAGGTTTTTCTAGCCATTTTTACATCGTTTTTAGAGTTACAAAACTATGTATTCTCTTCCAAAGTACGACCATGCAAAATGCTATGAATCAGTGAGAAAGAAGCTAAATCGTGGGACTTTTTTCAGCCTGATTTATGTACCACGATTTGCACACCAACAATATGCTTGAAACGGCTATTTTCTGCTATCTGCCAGAAAAAAGAAATCCCTGATAATGTCTGATTATCAGGGATTTGCTTGATTTTTCTTTTGTTTTCAGTGATCCGCCTGGGGCTCGAACCCAGGACCCCAACATTAAAAGTGTTGTGCTCTACCAGCTGAGCTAGCGAATCATCCTGTGCGTTACTTTTGTAATGCGAGTGCAAAGATAGGGGGTTTTATTTTATTATACAAATTTCAAGAGGGGTAAATTTTAGTTTTTTCATGGGGAGCAAATGCAAGAAACAAGATATAAGCACTTTACATCACGTATTACATCATGCATAAACCGGTTACATATCTTCACGAGACGAAGACGAACCACAATCCTAAATCGTTAGGATCACACAACCTAAAGCCACAAGATCGCACAGTCCTAACCACAACGCCGCACAACCTCTCCTACCCTTCATTTATGATAACGCTAAAACTCAACTTCCGAGGAATAGCATATCTACCGGCTTCTTGCACAAGAGAATTGAACCGAGTAATCTCCACACGCCAAACTTGGCAATCGGTAGATATCTGATACCTATGATCTTTGTTCATTTGTAAAATAAAAGATATTTACGTAGATTTGTACACCATTATTTTAAGTTAAGGAACCAATTAACACACAAAAAATTATATGGCAGACGATAAGAAGATTATTTTCTCGATGGTAGGCGTGAACAAGATCTTTCCGCCTCAAAAACAGGTTTTAAAGAATATATATCTGTCCTTTTTCTATGGGGCGAAGATCGGAATCATCGGATTGAATGGTTCCGGTAAATCTACGTTGCTGAAGATTATCGCCGGTATTGATAAGGATTATCAAGGAGAGGTGGTCTTCTCCCCCGGGTATTCCGTAGGGTATCTGGAGCAGGATCCTAAGTTGGAGCCGGGCAAGACCGTGAAGGAGATCGTGCAGGAAGGCGTGCAGGAGATCGTGGACACCTTGAAAGAATATGAGGAGGTGAACGAGCGATTCGGCGATCCGGAGGTGCTGGAAGATCCGGATAAGATGGATGCCTTGATCAACCGTCAGGCGGAGTTGCAGGACAAGATCGACGCTACGGACGCATGGAACCTCGACAGCCGTCTGGAACGTGCCATGGACGCTTTGCGTTGTCCGCCGGAGGATCAGGTGGTGGATACGCTGTCCGGAGGCGAGCGTCGCCGGGTGGCCCTTTGCCGATTGCTGCTCCAGCAGCCGGACGTATTGCTGTTGGATGAGCCGACCAACCACTTGGACGCCGAGTCGATCGACTGGCTGGAGCAACATCTGCAACAATATGCCGGTACCGTTATCTGCATCACGCACGACCGTTACTTCCTAGACCACGTGGCCGGATGGATCCTTGAGCTGGATCGTGGCGAGGGTATCCCTTGGAAGGGTAATTACTCCTCTTGGCTAGACCAGAAGACGAAGCGTATGGCTCAAGAAGAGAAGCAAGTCAGCAAGCGCCGTAAGACCTTGGAGCGTGAACTGGAATGGATCAATATGGCGCCGAAGGCCCGTCACGCCAAGGGTAAGGCACGCCTGAACTCGTACGAGGCCCTCTTGAACGAGGACCAGAAGGAGCGTGAGGCTAAGCTGGAGATCTTCATCCCGAACGGCCCTCGCTTGGGCAATAAGGTGATCGAGGCACAGCATGTGGCAAAGGCGTTCGGCGATAAGCTGCTGTTCGATGATTTGAACTTCATGCTTCCCCCGAACGGTATCGTGGGAGTCATCGGGCCAAACGGTGCCGGTAAGACTACCTTATTTAAGATGATCATGGGCATGGAAAGCATCGACAAGGGGACCTTCGAGGTGGGCGAGACCGTACAAGTAGGTTACGCCGACCAGACCCATAAGGATATAGACCCGAAAAAGACCGTTTACCAAGTCGTATCCGGCGGACAAGAATTCATCCGTATGGGCGGCAAGGAGGTGAACGCACGCGCTTACCTGTCTAAATTCAATTTCGCAGGAGCGGATCAAGAGAAGCTATGCGGCGTACTCTCCGGAGGAGAGCGTAACCGTCTGCATCTGGCGCTGACGCTGAAAGCGGACGCGAACGTATTGCTGCTCGACGAGCCGACCAACGATATCGACGTGAACACGCTACGTGCCTTGGAGGAGGGGCTGGAGAACTTCGCCGGTTGCGCCGTCGTCGTCTCTCACGACCGTTGGTTCTTGGACCGTATCTGTACCCATATCCTGTCGTTCGAGGGCGATTCCAACGTGGTCTTCTACGAAGGGACCTATTCCGAGTACGAGGAATACAAACGTAAGACCTTGGGCGACGCCGAGCCGAAACGGGTACGCTATCGCAAACTAATCGTTGATTAATCATACTATAAATAGAGTTTAATGCCATGAAAAAAAGAATGCTATCTTTGGCTGTATTAGCCGCTTCCCTCTTCTGTTTCTCCGATGGGGCGAACGCACAGAAGACCGAGAAACTGTTCAACGGGAAAGACCTGTCTAACTGGAATTTCGTAGTCGACAAAAACTCCGTCCCCGCCGATCAGGTCTATTCCGTACGCGACGGTAAGATCTTCATCACCGGCCAGCCTTTCGGCTATATGTACACCAAGGAGAAATACAGCGACTATAAATTGCACGTGGAATGGCGTTGGCCGAATGGGGATTCCAACGCCAATAGCGGTATCTTCTTACACATCGTAGATTTCCAGAATCCCTTCCCGAACAGTATCGAATGCAACCTGCAAGCCGGGAGGGCCGGATTGTTCGTACTGCTGGGAGGCTCCGACCTTGTCGAGTACCAGCAACGCCCGGGAGAGGAACGTCCCTTCTTCCCTGTCGTAAAGAACGTGAACCCGTCCAGCGAGAAGCCCGCCGGAGAGTGGAACGAGGCGAACATCTTCGTGAAAGACGGCGTCATCACCGTTTACATCAACGGCGTATACCAGAACACCGGAACCAACAAGGTGAAGGAAGGCCATATCGGGCTACAGAGCGAGGGTAAGGAGGTTGAGTTCAGAAACGTAACCCTCACCAAGTGGTAAGCGGAGCCGTTTCCGGCGCATCTGTAATAATTAAACGGAATCTTTTAAATAGTATTAAAATAATATAGTACATTCGCGAGGATTCCTTTTCAATGAGGAACATATCATTGCAATAACCAATTTAAGAGGTAATGAAAAGAGACAACATCATTTTTGACATTATCGAGAAGGAGCACCAACGCCAATTGAAAGGCATTGAGTTGATCGCTTCCGAGAACTTTGTCAGCGACCAGGTCATGCAGGCCATGGGAAGCTGTCTGACCAACAAATACGCCGAGGGATATCCCGGCAAGCGTTATTATGGGGGTTGCGAGGTAGTAGACCAAAGTGAGACGATCGCTATCGAACGGTTGAAAAAGCTATTCAACGCCGAATGGGCCAACGTGCAGCCTCACTCCGGGGCGCAGGCCAACGCAGCCGTATTTTTCGCCGTATTGAATCCGGGCGACACGTTCCTCGGGTTGAACCTGTCGCATGGCGGACACCTGTCCCACGGTTCACCAGTAAATAGCTCCGGCGTTCTCTATCACGCTACCGAATATAATGTAAAGGAAGATACCGGACGGGTGGACTACGACCAGATGGAGGAAGTAGCCCTTCGTGAGAAACCGAAATTGATCGTTGGCGGTGGTTCCGCTTATTCCCGTGACTGGGATTACAAACGTATGCGTGAGATAGCCGACAAGGTAGGCGCCTTATTGATGATCGATATGGCTCACCCGGCAGGCCTGATCGCCGCCGGTTTGCTGAACAACCCGCTGGAGTACGCTCACATCGTAACGTCTACGACGCATAAGACCCTGCGGGGTCCTCGTGGCGGTATCATCCTGCTGGGTAAGGATTTCGAGAATCCTTGGGGTAAGAAAACACCGAAAGGCGAGATCAAGAAGATGTCTCAGTTGTTGGACTCCGCCGTATTCCCGGGTATCCAAGGCGGTCCGCTGGAGCATGTAATCGCGGCCAAGGCCGTAGCCTTCGGAGAGGCTTTGGAGCCGGAATACAAGACGTACCAAGCACAGGTGAAAGCGAACGCCGCCGCTATGGCCAAGGCCTTCACGGACAAAGGGTACAAGATCATCTCCGGCGGTACGGACAACCACAGCATGCTGATCGACCTGCGCACGAAGTTCCCCGACCTGACCGGTAAGGTGGCCGAGAAAGCCTTGGTAGCCGCCGACATCACGGTGAACAAGAACATGGTTCCGTTCGACAGCCGCTCGGCCTTCCAGACCTCCGGTATCCGTGTGGGTACGCCCGCTATCACGACCCGTGGCGCTAAAGAGCCGCTTATGGGCGAGATCGTGGAACTGATCGACACCGTATTGGCCGCTCCCGAATGCGATAAGACCATCGGCGCCGTTCGTGAGAAGGTGAACGGTATCATGAAGGAATATCCTATCTTCGCATGGTAAATAGGAAATTGAGAATTGAGAATTGAAAAGGATGCCAAACGGCATCTTATCTTCAACTCTCAATTCTCTTTTTAAACTCTCAAAAACATCTAAACAATATTCAATTTTCAACTTTCAATTTTTAATTCTATGAAAAAGCTCCTTGCTACAATCTGCGCCGGCGCTGTCTTGGGCCTGATGGCCTCGTGTGATGATGCTCCCGGTAAAGCGAAAGCTTACAACCAAGGTATCAACATCATCCCGACACCGGTCAGCCTTACGCAGAACGAGGGAAACTTCAAGCTAAACAAAAACACGAAGATCTACGCTTCCACCCCGGAGGCGAAAACCGTAGCCGAGTTCTTCGCGGCTAAAATGAACACGGCGACAGGCTACCAGATAGCTACCGCCGACAAAGAGACCTCCGACGGTATCTCATTGGTTATCGACGGCTCTCTGGACGTAAACGACGAGGGATACACGTTAGACGTAGCCGACAGCGGCGTCCGTATCAAGGCCAAGACCCCTCAAGGTCTTTTCTACGGTATGCAATCGTTCTTGCAATTGCTGCCCGCCGAGATCGAGAGTCCTTCCGCCGTGAAAGGTATCGCATGGACCGCTCCGGCCGTATCTATCAAGGACGAGCCTCGTTTCGGCTACCGTGGTATCATGCTAGACCCCTGCCGCCATTTCATCCCGGTAGAGAATATCAAGAAGCAGCTGGATGTATTGGCCTTGTTCAAGATCAACCGCATGCATTGGCACCTGACCGACGACCAAGGATGGCGTATCGAGATCAAGAAGTATCCGAAACTGACCGAGATCGGCTCTAAGCGCATCGATGGCGAGGGTACCGAGTACGGAGGCTTCTATACCCAAGAGGAGGTGAAGGATATCGTTAAATACGCGGCGGATCGTTTCATCACGATCGTTCCCGAGATAGAGCTTCCGGGACACGAGATGGCCGCTATCGCCGCCTATCCGGAGCTGTCTTGCGAGGGTAAGCAGGGTACTCCCCGTATCATCTGGGGCGTGGAAGACATCGTATTATGCGCCGGCAAGGAAGAGCCCTTCCAGTTCTTCGAGGACGTGATCGCCGAGGTAGCTCCCCTATTCCCGGGCGAGTATTTCCATATCGGAGGCGATGAGTGCCCGAAGACGAGCTGGGAGAAATGCCCGCTTTGTCAGGCCCGTATCCGTAAGGAAGGCTTGAAAGGCGACAAGGAACATTCCGCCGAGGAGAAATTGCAGAGCTATTTCGTACAACGCATGGAGAAGGTCGTAAACAAGCACGGCAAGAAGATGATCGGATGGGACGAGATCCTTGAGGGAGGTCTGGCTCCATCGGCCACGGTAATGTCTTGGCGAGGTGAGGAAGGCGGTATCGCCGCCGCTAGCATGAACCACGACGTGATCATGACCCCGGGAAGCGAGGGTATGTATATCGACCAGTTCCAAGGCGACTACAAGATCAACCCGGTATCTATCGGAGGATTCACCACGGCGGAGCGGGTCTATAAATACAACCCCGTCCCCGACACGCTGGCAGCGGCCGGTAAAGGGCATTTCATCAAGGGCGTGCAATGCAACGTATGGAGTGAGTACCTTTATAACACGGACATCATGGAGTACCGTATCTATCCTCGTATCCTAGCCCTCTCCGAGATCGCTTGGAGCCCGCTGGACCGGAAGGATTACAAGGACTTCGAACGCCGTCTGGACAACGCTCAGGTTCGCCTAGACGGACACGGTATCAACTACTACATCCCGCAGCCCGAGCAACCGAACGGTTCTTGCAACTTCGTGGCTTTCACGGACAAGGCTACCATGACATTCACCACGAACCGTCCGATGAAGATGGTCTACACGCTGGATGGCACCGAGCCTACCCCGGAATCTACCGTATATACGGCTCCTTTCGACATCACCGAGACTACGACCGTGAAGATCGCTTCCGTGTTGCCTTCCGGCAAGATGGGTAAGCCCCGCACGATCCTCGTGGAGAAACAAACGCTGGCTCCCGCCAAGGAGGTAGCCAAGACGACCCCGGGCCTCGACATGGAGGTATTCGATGGCATGTACCTAAGCGTAAATAATCTGGAGGCCGCTCAGAAGACCGGTAAGAAACAGGTCATCAAGACGACCCGTGAGCTGACCAACCAAGTGCCCGCCCCCGAATCCATGCGAGGCGTGAAGCAATACGCCGCTATCGCTACCGGCTACGTGAATATCCCGGAGGATGGCGTTTATTACATCTCTTCGGATTTAGAGGAGGTATGGATCGACGGCAAGTTGATGGTCAATAACGGTGGCGAGGTAAAACGCTTCTCCCGTCATGACACCTCCGCGGCCTTGGCAAAAGGCTTGCACGAGATCAAGCTGGTATTCCTTGGACACATCATCGGAGGTTGGCCTTCCAACTGGAACGACGGCAGCGTACAACTCCGTAAATCGGATGCCGAGAAATTCACGCCGATCACGGCTGAGATGCTAAGTCATTAAGATCATTTCCGAAGGGGGGAAGCGAGCGATCCTCCCCCCGATATAAACCGCAGGGGCGGGATTCGTCCGCCCTCCCACGCATACACGGCACGGGAGGCGGACAGATCCCGCCCCTACTGCATTCTTCCGGCGAATATAATTGTGTTTAATAGCGAACACTACTGTGTTCAACCATGAATACTATTGTGTTCAACCGCAAACACTACTGTTTTTTTACCCTCAACTCATACAAGTCGTGGCGACGGTCCCGAAGGTTACGCACGCTACCATACGTATGCAACTCGTTGAGCAAATCAAGGTCCACGTCCGATACAAGGATCATCTCCGTATTCGGGGTTGCCTCCGCACGCTTGCCATCGGTAGGGAAAGCGAAATCGCAAGGCGTGAACACACCCGACTGGGCGTACTGTATATCCATATTATGCACACGAGGCAGGTTGCCCACGCTGCCCGCTATCACCACGAAGCACTCGTTCTCGATCGCCCGGGCTTGGGCACACACACGAACCCGAGAGTAACCGTTCTGCGTATCCGTAAGGAAAGGCACGAAAAGGATCTGCATCCCTTGGTCGGCCATGATACGGGAAAGCTCCGGGAATTCCACGTCATAGCAGATCAGCACGCCGATCCGGGCGCAATCCGTATCAAACGTCTTCACCATCTTCCCGCCCGAGAGTCCCCAGCTCTTCTGCTCGTCCGGGGTGACATGTACCTTCTCGTACATCTCGTAGGAGCCGTCACGACGGATCAGGTATCCCACGTTATATAGCGCCCCGTCCTCCTTCAGCAAAGGCATGCTACCGGTGATGATATTGATATTGTAACTGATGGCGAGATTCACGAATCGCTCACGGATCTCCTCGGTGTACTGGGCCAGCCCACGGATGCTCTGCGCCTCGCCCAGATGGTTGAACTTGGCCATCAGCGGAGCGTTGAAATACTCGGGGAAAAGGACGAAGTCGCTCTTGTAATCGGACACGGCGTCGACGAAGAACTCCACCTGCTCGAACACGTCATCCAGTGTCTTATAAGGCCGCATCTGCCATTGTACCAGACCGACACGCACGGTTGTCTTCTTATCCACGTAATCCGTCGTAGGCGGCTGGTAATAGATATTATCCCATTGCAGCAGGGTAGCGCAATGCTTCGACTCCTCGTCGTTCGGCAAATAGTTCATCATCACTTTCCGCACGTGGAAATCGTTGGAGAGCTGGAAGGTGAGCACCGGGTCGTAGATCTGGCGTGAGCGCACCTTCTCGATGTATTCCTTCGGACGCATATGATCGGCGTATTTATAATAGTTCGGGATACGTCCGCCGAACATGATCGCCTTCAGGTTCAACTTCTCGCACAGCTCCTTCCGGTACTCGTACATACGGCGGGCCAGCCGGAGGCCCCGGTAGTCCGGATGGATGAACACCTCTATACCATATAATATATTCCCGTTCGGATTATGCGTGCTGAACGTCTCGTTGCCCGTTACCTTGGCGTAGGTATGATCCCCTTTCACCATGTCATAATCCACGATGATGGAGAGGGCACATCCTACGATCCGGTCATCCACCAGCGTCACGACCTGTCCCTCGGGAAATATCCGTATCAACGTCTCGATCTGCTTGCGGGTCCAGAAAACATCCTTGTCGGCGTATACCCTCTTGAAAGATTGCGACAACTGCGTATAGTCCTCAAGCTGCAAACTCCGGAGCTCTACCTTGTTTATCTTATGCATTGGTTCCATAACACATTTTTTTGTTAAAGTCGCCGCGAAGTTAGGATAAATACAGATAAAGTGTACCGGCCCTCCTGCCCTATCTGACCTACTCCATGTATAATTTCAAGATCGTCACTGAATTAGGCGGGAAATTATAGATAAACGGGCCGCTCATCGGGAATACGATAGGCTCGGTGACAGGCGTTACGGCCCCCGGGTTCTCAAACGTATTACGAGCCTCCGGCTCCCCTCTCAATTGGATCAGCTCCGCCTCGTTACGGATATTCACTCCCTCGATACGCAAAGAGGTCTTCTCCTCGTGGCGGGTCGTATTCACGACCTTCAAGTAAATCACCCGGTTCTCCTTGTCGAGGGTAGCGACGGATACCAACGACGGGATCGGGCGCATATCCACCTCATGCAGCAATACGCCGTCCACATAGCAACGGACGCGCTCGTACTCGCACGTCATGCGAACCGTATACCACCGGTTACTCTCAAAAGGGAACCGCACGGGAGAGACCAAGCTATCCTTCACGCCACCTACCTGATGGTACAGCTCGCTCGTTCCCGCCCCGATCGTCAGGGCGATATAATCCGCCTGCTCGCCCGTCCACCCGTTGTCGCGGAGGCGAAGCTGTATCTGCCCGCTACCTTTCGTACGCCGGACGGTAGCCGTATATTCATAGGCGTAGCTCGTAGAGTCGCCGAACAATACCTGGTTCCACCGGTTGGCCTCCGGCACCAACGTACCAGCCTCCGGGACCTTCCATCCCCCGCTCATCACGGATATATCCGATACGGGCACGCCGTCGATCCGCACGTCCTTGAACTCATAGCTATTATCAAACATCTCCACGCCCGCCCGGCCCGTACGTACCTGTGGCTTCTCGTAGGTATCCACGATCGTCTTCAGCACCTCATCCCCCCGATGGCGGGTAAACATCTTTAATAAATGGTAGGAAGGAGAGACCACCGCCTGATGGGTGTTGAAAGAGATCAACGGATGGCGCTGGTTCTCGAACCCGGCGTTGCCCAATACCGGGGCATACGCCAAGCGGCGTACCATATCCGGGTTCTCCTCCGCCCCGACCAAGAAACAGGCCTCGGCCACCGCCGCCCGGAGCGTACCGGCCAAGGGCCGCTCCGTCGTCCCAAACTCCCCGATAAACACCGCCGGCGAACGTCGGGAATACCGGTCGCTATTAAACCGGCCGGAGTTCGATAGGAAGAAATTCTCCCCGGCGTAATAATGGGAATCCACCCACTCGCTACGGCCTCGCTTCGTGAGGGGCGAACTGCTGATAACGGTAATCTCCGGATAGGCCTCCTTGATCGCCTTGCGGAAAAGCTCAAAGCGCCTGAAATACTCCCCGCCATAGTTCTCGCTGCCGATCTCGACATACTTCAAGTTGAAAGGTTCCGGATGCCCGTTCCTCGCACGCAGGGCGCCCGGCAGGGAATCCGCCGGGGCGTTCGCGTAGGCGATAGCGTCCAAGGCATCTCCCGTGAGCTTATCCATCGCCGTGATATCCTCGTAGCGGGGCCGGCGGCTTTGGCTCGTGATCCCGCTATTAATAACGTAGATAGGCTCCGCCCCCATATCCTCGCACATTTGCAAGTACTCGTGGTAGCCCATGCCGTTCGTCGTACCATAGGCCCATACGTTCCAGAAATGCTTACGCTCCGAGATATCACCCAGCGTCTCCCTCCAGATAGGGTACGTACCCGCCGTATACCCCTCCACGAAACTGCCTCCGGGGAAACGGATAAAACGAGGGGCCAAGGAATCGACCAGCGCCGCCAAGTCCGGTCTCAGCCCGTTCTTCCGTCCCTTCCACGTATCCTCCGGGAAGAGCGATACCACATCCAGCCAAAACACGGCGGAGGTATCGGCCGTGATCGTCAAGACCGCGTTCGGCGCGTCCTCCGTAGCCGTAAACGTATGCCTGTATCGTTTCCACTCGTATAGCGGCGCTACCTGAAACACATCGCTCAAGACCGTATTAGCCATCGAGTCCTCCAAGGCCACCCGGATGGTACGGGGCACCATATTCGCCCCCTTGGCGAAAAACGAGAGATCGTATCGTTCCCCTTTCCGGATCGGTATCCCCCGGTATCCCTCGGCTATCACGCCTCCGCGCCCCGACTCCCCGGAAGTCGATACGGCCACGAGCAACGACCGCCGGTTCTTATCATTCACCAGCTCCTTCATATCCGGGTATATCTGTGTATTAGGGACGATCCGCCTCCATCCCGGTACGGAATCTCCCCGCATGAAAGGGATCGTCCATCCATTCGGGGTAATCAAGACGTTCCGGGCGGCGTCGTAAGGGCAGTTCAAGGGTGGCACGCCATCCTCGAAGCTCCGGTTCTGGATCAGCTCGGCGTACAGCCCCCCATCGATCCCGTGGTTGATCTCCTCAATGGTCAAACCATACAGATCCGGGTTCACGGGAACCGTCAGGCCATCCGCCTCCACGGTTATCGTAGAGATCACCGGCATCTCCGGCTGGCAAGAGGACAAGCCCATCCCGGCAATAGCGCCAACCAATAAATGAATAACATCAAAATCTATATATTTCCTCCAACGCATCTTCGAATACTCATCTCATTTATGTGCGTACAAACTTAATCAAAAAATCGCAGTTTCCCCTATTTTCAAAGTCCGAACTGTTTTTTCAAAAAAACAATTGAAAAACATAGATTTTTTCAATTTAATATCCTAAATTTGCATAATAGATAAAACAAAAGACGACAATATTATACGACTCTATGGAGAAATCTGTTCTTTTAGTGGATGACAAGCAAGAAATCGCAAAGATAATCATGCTTTATTTATCAAGTACTTACAAGGTATCCTATAAAGAAAATCCTTTGAAAGCGATCGCTTGGCTTCAAGAAGGCAATTTACCGGATTTGATCATCTCTGACTTGAATATGCCAGAAATGTCCGGAGAGGAATTCTTGGTTTATTTAAAAGCGAACGATATGTTCAGCCATATACCGGTCTTGATCCTATCGAGCGTAGAGAGCAGCTCAAATAGAATACGTTTGTTTGAGGAAGGGGCGGAAGACTTTATCTTGAAGCCTTTCAATCCAGAGGAATTAAGGGTAAGGGTAAAACGAATATTAAGATAATGAATTATGTCTTTTTCGGTAATAACGTGCCGTTGGCCGAACGTTTACGTAAGGCATTAGGCACCGGGGTCATAGAATGTATAACGCTTCTGCAGATGAAAAACACGCTTCTTCCTGCCGAAGAAATGGATTATTGTGTATTCATCGAGAAAACAGATCCTACGTTAAACATTCCTGCGATCATGCATTTGCATAAGACGTTTCAAAATATATATATCGTATTAATCGCCCCGGAAATGACCCGGGAGGAGAAAATATCCTATTTGCAAGCCGGAACGGACTGTGTCATCTCCGAGTCTACCTCTAAGGAAGATTTAGTGAAGCTACTGGGTATCGCCGAGAAATGCAAGAGAATGGAAAAAGCGCGTAAGCCTCAAATAAAAGAGCCTGATCTCGCCATTTTCAAGCTGCCTTTATGGAAAAGGGTCTTCGACATCATTTTCTCATCCATGGCGCTCCTCTGCCTCTCCCCTATCTTTATCATCACGGTGATTTGGATCAAGCTGGAGGACAAAGGCCCCGCTTTCTACAAGTCGAAACGAGTAGGCAGCAACTATAAGGTTTTCGATTTTTATAAGTTCCGCTCTATGTATATGGATGCGGACAAACGCTTGGCTGAATATAAGAAACTTAATCAGTATACGGAATCTATTGCTGAAGAGGCTGTAGCCTCTTCAGCAACTTCTGTGAATTCACAGAAGCAAGCTTCTTTTTTTAAAGACGATGAGCAAAATATCATTTTATATTCCGACAATGACGCTACTCCTGAAAACGACTATTTAAAAGTAAAACGTCACGAACGCTCCAACGCTTTCATCAAATTAGAAAATGATCCCCGTATAACGGGAATCGGCCATATTATCCGGAAATACAGCATTGACGAACTTCCCCAGCTATTCAATATATTAAAAGGAGACATGTCCATCGTTGGTAATCGTCCTCTTCCCATATACGAAGCTGAGCTACTGACCAGTGACGAATACATACAACGCTTCATGGCTCCTGCTGGCCTTACAGGCCTCTGGCAAGTAGAGAAACGTGGCAATTCTGGTAGTATGTCCGCCGAGGAACGTAAACAATTAGATATCAAATATGCTCATACCTTTTCTTTTTGGATGGATGTTAAGATAATAATAAAAACCTTTACAGCATTCATACAGAAAGAAGATGTATAAATATAGCATTATATGTACAATCGATAATACATTTATACCTATGAAGAAGTTATTTGTTCTATTATTGATATTTAATACAACTTTAGTTTATAGTCAGAAGAAAACATATTTTGACAAAGCGACGGCTATAGAAGTAACTTCCGGAAATGACTCGATAAAAGCCATGTTAGATGATTATGAGCGTGTCCAGCTCCCTCCATTATCAGTCTTTTTAGAGTCTGTATATGAACACCCATCTGTCCGTATCTATGAAGCTAGGCGGGATGAGGCAAATGCGGAGATGAAGGTTACCCGTAGAGAATGGCTAAACTATTTCAGGCCTTTCGCTCAATATCAATACGGTAGAATCGTTCAATTCGCTTCCACAGAGACTATCGATGATCCTTTATTCTTTACAAGTTTAGGTAGTAACCAACATTCATATAGTGTCGGTATCTCATTATCTATTCCTCTGGGAGACGTTTTCAGCAGAGGACAGAAAATACGGGCAAAGAAGGCTCGTTTCCGTCAATTGGATTATGAATATGAGATATCCATTGAAGAACGTAAGCTAAAAATCCTAGAGGCTTATAACAGCGTATTGCAAGAATTAGCCACGCTAAAAGCCAAATCAGACGCTGCGGCTCTCTACAATGCGCAAATGAAGATATCAGAACAAGACTTTATTAATGGGAAAATTGATATTATTACACTATCTCTTGAACGAGGTAGACGCTCCAACGCCAATATATCTTATCAAGAAGGGCGTGCCACTCTACATAATGCAGTTACTTTGCTAGAGATGCTTACCAATGTGAAAATTATTAATAGGTAATCTATGGACATCATATTATATATATCTCGTTTCTTCTACAGGATACGGCACCAATTAGTATTCGGGACTCTTATCATAACGATTTTAGTCGCCTATTTCAGCCAATTCATGGGGAAGAACTATACGGTTTCCACCTCTATTTATACAGGTATCGCATCAAGCACTGGATTAACGACAAATGAAGAAAGGACTGACTGGCAAATCATAGCCAACACATACGACAACTTAGTCAGTTTAACAAAGTCTAAAGGTACATTAGAAACCGTATCTTTAAAATTACTAGCCTTATGTTTAATACATGGAAATCCAGAAGAAGATAATCTTTATATCACAGCCAAAAATTACAAGCACTTAAAAGAAACCATTCCTGAAGATATATTAAATCTAGTTGATACAGCCTCTTTTGAGAAAACGTTCGAATTATTAAAAGAATATAAAAACAGTGATAGCCGTAACTACTTACAAGAACTATTTAATAGTGAAACTCCGTTTTTCAGTTATGCCGCACTCTCCAAAATCATTATCAGACGACAAGGTAATAGCGACTTGATAGAAATTATTTATACAAGTACAGATCCCGGCATTACATGGAATACCGTAAAATTGATTAGTGATGAAATGAAAGCCTCATATAATCGCTTGAGATTTCAAGCAGCTGATGATATTGTCAAATACTACGAGGAAGAATTAAAGAAAGTACGAGCGAAACTTAATCAGCAAGAAAATTCTCTTACTGATTATAATGTAGCAAATAAAGTCATTAATTATGATGAGCAAACAAGAGCTATCGCACAAAATTATGAATACTTCGCAACCCGTTACGAGGAAGCGGAGAAAAATTACGAAAGCTCGTTAAAGTTAATTGAAGATGTAGAAAAATACATGCTCATGCGAGCCAAGCTTATTAAGGCCAATGAGGAATTTATTAATACATTGGAAGACGTCACTCGTATCAGTGGAAAAATAACAGAGATAGAAACCTTCACCTCTGAAGATAAACAGGCCACAAATGAGGAATTACAGGGATATAAAACAGACTTAAAAGACGCAGAAAAGAAAATAGCCCTTTTAACCGAACAAATAAACTCATACAAAGAGAGTAAAGAAGGTGTAGCCATCGAAGGCTTAGTAGATGAATGGCTAAAGCAAACACTTTTATATACCAAATCAAAAGCGGAACTAGGTGTATTGAACAAGCGTAAGCAAGAATTTGATAACCTATATAAAACTTATTCTCCCGTTGGCACGCGAATCAAGCAACAGGAGCGAGAAATCAACCTAAGTGAACAATCTTATATCCAAATTCTGTATGCCTTAAATATGGCTAAAATGAAGCAGAAGAATATTCAATTAACTTCAGCTACATTAAATACGATCTCAGAGCCTTCGTATCCCTTATTTAGCGATAAAGGTAAACGATTACTATTAATTATAGCCGCATTTATCGGTAGCTTATTATTCATCGTCGGCTTAAATTTAATTATAGAATTATTAGACCGGACTCTTAGGGACGCAGAACGTGCCAAACGTCTTACAGGTATGAATATATTAGGAGCTTTCACCGGGCGCAACTCCCAGTTAAAATTCCGTGGCTTCGTAAAAGCATGTAATCGAATTTCCGCCTCTTATATCTGCAATCGGCTCAATCCATACTTACATAAGGACAGGACATTATGTGTAAACATATTAAGTATAGATCCAAAAGAAGGAAAGACATTTATATGCAAATATTTATCAGATCAATGGGAGACTTTGGGGTTCAACGTGAAATATATAAGGGTTGAACAAGAGATCTCCATTGACGCCGCATTCTTGACCACTGATAAAATCGAGAATCATATCCATTTTGAAAAGCGTCCCGATATACTTCTAGTGGAATATCCCGCTATACGACAAAATGGAATCCCTCCTTGCCTACTACGCTCCGCACAAGTAAACTTGTTAGTGGCAAATGCATGTCGGGTATGGAAACGAAGTGATGATGAATATGTAAAATACCTTCGGGAAATGACCCAAAACGCACCATTGTTCTTATACTTGAACAATGCGTCACGAGAAGCGGTTGAAGACTTCACGGGGCAACTTCCTCCGGAAACTTCCATGCGCTCGTTTGCGAACAGGATGATGTACATGGGATTAACGTCAACAAGCTCTGCTGTAAAATAACAAGGTCGAATGAGTAGCATCAAACAAAGTGAAGAGGTTACATTCAAGCTATCCAACCTAATCTTGATATTAGGGCTAGGAGGAATCGTTACGTCTTTGTTATTCGCTAATATACCGGCTTTCGGAATCATCTCGCTTTTCCCTTTAATTTGCATAGGCTGCATGCTTTTGCTGAAATACCCTTGGCTCATATTATTCGTGATTTTTACACTGAACTATTTCATAATGGGTATCACTCGTTATTTTCCAATAGAAGGTATCAGTTTAATTATGGATATATCATATGTGATCGCTCTTGTTATCATTTTTATTCATGCCTCACTTTATCAGAATATTGAATTAAGAAGAGCCATTCATGTGCTGAGTATTACATCTTCCGTATGGATGTTATACTGTTTTCTTGAATTAGTTAATCCTACGGCCTCCTTAGAAGGATGGGTTCTATCGAGAGGATTGATTGTCAATGGATTAATCATGACAATCTTAGCGTCTTTATTATGCACTCGTTACAGAATTTTTAAAGCGTTGTTCTTTACCTTGTCTTTATTCACCCTGCTTGCCATACTGAAAGGCTTCGCGCAAAAATATATTGGATTTGACGCTTACGAACAGAAATGGTTAGATGAAGGAGGTCATGTCACTCATATAATTTGGTCCGGGACCCGTTATTTCTCATTTTTCACGGATGCTAGCAATATGGGAGCGAACTTAGCGGCCGCCTCTATGTTCTTTGGAATTTCCGCCTTTTATATGCGCTCTCCTATTTATAAAATATATTATTTAATAGTAGCTATCCTGTCATTAATAGTAATGTTATCATCCGGAACCAGAGGAACCATAATTGTTCCTTTAGGAGGGTTGGCCCTTTATGCTATAATAAGTAAACAAACAACGACAATTATAGGGTCCGCATGTACCCTACTTCTCATATATGTATTCTTTGCGTTTACCACGATAGGACAAGGTAATAGCACTATCCGAAGAATGAGAACAGCCTTTAACCCAACAGAAGACGCCTCATTTAACGTGCGTATCGAAAACCAAAAGAAATTAGCCTCTTACTTAAAATACAAACCTCTTGGAGAAGGGCTAGGACTGTCGGGGGATAGATTAGGAATGAAAGTATCAAATCGTTTTACGACATCTATACCCAATGACTCTTGGTATGTGAAAATTTGGGTAGAAGGGGGAATCATCGGCTTGATTCTTTATCTTAGTATGATCTTCATCTCCATAGCAAAAGGAGGATGGATCATCATAAATCAGATAAAGGATCCGGAATTAAAAGGACAACTATCTGGGTTGCTTTGTGGCATATTCGGCATGTTTCTGAACGCATATTCGAACTCATTTTGGGGACAATTTCCTACTATGATGATCGCGTTTATGGGACTTACGTTTGTTCTTAATGGCCCATATTTTGATCAAGATATACAAAAGGATAAAAGAACTATCTTAAATAATCAAGTACTATGATAGAACAATTTTTTCAAACAGGAGGATACCTAATCGAAAAACAAGAAAACTTATATTTATTAGGAGACGCGATTTTATTTCTATGTTTCTTAATATTTGTGCTGTACTTATTCACTTTTGCGGTCAACTCTAAGCGAAAGCCTTTGTACACTTATCCTATAGCCAAGAAGAAATACAGATTCGCCGTCTTATTTCCGGCATATAAGGAAGATATCGTGATTCTTGACTCCGTAAATAGCTTTCTTCAGCAAGAATACCCCAAAGAACTATATGATATCATAGTCATTTCCAACCAAATGACAGCTCAAACCGTAGAGGATCTAAAAAAATTGCCCATAAAGGTTGTCGAGCTAGATTCACTCAAATGTACGAAAATAGAAGCCTTACAAAAGGCCATTGAATATATTGAAAAAGGGAATTTAAAATATGATAATATAGTCATCCTTGACGCTGATAATATAGTAGATCCCACTTATTTAAGCAAGATCAATGATGCGCTTTATGCCGGATGCTCTGTTTTACAAACACATAGAGTAGCGAAGAACCGGGATAGCAGTGTGGCGGTCTTAGACTCGATCAGTGAGGAAATCAACAACTCTATTTTCCGTAAAGGTCATACCCGCCTAGGTTTCTCGTCCGCCCTAAGCGGTTCCGGGATGGCTTTTGAATATGATCTATTCAAAGAAACCATAGAGGGATACAGCGGTATCGGAGAAGATAAATATATGGAACGAGTCTTGTTATTCCAGAATATCTATATTGAATATCTAGAGGACGTATATACGTATGATGAGAAGGTACGAGGGAAAAAAGATTTTTACAATCAACGTCAGCGTTGGTTAACAACTCAATTCTCCAATCTGTTTTCCGGTATTTTTAAAATGCCCGTAGCCATGCTTAAGGGGAAATGGGATTATTGTGATAAACTCTTCCAATGGATGATGCCTCCTCGTGTCTTATTATTAGGTTTTATTATTTTAATCGCAATTATTCTGACTGTTCTTGATTTCGTCGCATCTATAAAGTGGTGGTGTTTACTCATATTATTAGGTATAACATTCAGTATCGCGGTACCAGATTATTTAGTAGATAAAAAATTCAAGAAAGCGATCATTTCAGTTCCGATACTTTTCATCCTCATGTTTCTGAATGTATTCAGAATAGGTGGCAAGCATTTTTCCCACACAAAACATTCTAATAAAGAATCATGAACTATAATAAGAAAATTGAATACGGTTAACGATAATTAGCATGATTATGCAATTTATCGTGCATGGAAAGCTCGTCGGGGCTGACAGCTCAGCCCCTTGCCGCATGGCGTTCCCT
>NZ_JAMOKU010000053.1:0-36565 GCF_023656845.1 Parabacteroides sp. Y3-G-102
TTCAGTTTAAAAAAAGGTTCGTTTTAATAAATTTAAAAATCACCTTCTCTATATTTTTCAAAGGCTATGTACGTGCTACTTTTGCCGTAAAAATTATGAAATATGGTTATGCACGTGTATCAACTCCGGATCAATGCTTAAACCTCCAACTGGACGCATTACGTTTATACGGAGTGGATCACATCTGTGAAGAAAAAATATCTGGAAAGAATAAAAATAAGCCTGTTTTAGATGCTTTAATTGCAAAATTAAAAACAGGAGATCAGCTTATCGTATGGAAACTAGACCGATTAGGAAGAAGAACCTGCGAACTTATAAAACTTCAAGAAGCTCTTGAAAAGAAAAATATTGCTCTAATTAGTCTAACAGAGCAATTAAATACATCAACACCAATCGGAAAGTTTGCGTTTCATCTTTTATGCTGTATTGCAGAAATGGAGCGAAATATAATTTCCGAGCGTACAATAGCCGGTTTGACTTCAGCAAAGGCAAAAGGACGAATAGGAGGACGCAAGCCCGGTCTAACAGATCAAGCTAAAAGGAAAGCTAAACTAGCGGCTATAGAATACACCAAGTATCTACAAAATGAAATAGGCACGATAGATGATGTTTGCCGGATAGTAGGAGTTTCCAGAGCTACCCTATACAAGTATCTAAGGATAGAAGGGATTAACATACAGGGCAGAAAAAGATAAGAGGATATTTTTCCGAAAGTATATTCTTAATTATCTGTCTACTAACTGATAATATCAAGTTTAAATATAAAAAAAGTACTTAGAAATTTGCTCAATACTATCAAATGTGATATCTTTGAAATAAATTCTAAGGAAAATGAGTAATATAATATCTAAATATAAAGAAACAGGCATGATAAGCATAGATCAACCAGTAGGATATAACACCATGAAATCCCGTCTTTACAACTGGAAAAAGCGAGGTTTGTTATCACATATTCGCCGGGGAGTATATTTGCCGGCTAACATACAGAACAAGTATCAGATAGCTTGCAATTCCGTTGATAACGGTTGCCTAGCTTATCATTCTGCATTAGAGTTCTATATGTTACAGACACAGGAATTTAACTGGCTTTATGTGCACAGTTCTACTCCCTTCCGGTCTTTTGAGTACCTGAACCAGCGTTATGTATATAAGCCTTTGCAGTTTATATACAAACCTTTGGTTACAAAAAAAGATACTGGCTATCCTATCACGGTTACATCGATCAGCCAAACCATAATTGACTGCTTAAACAATATAGGCTTAGCCGGTGGCATTGAAGAACTGTTATTTGCCTTAATAGAGGTTGATCCAGATTCCGTAATAGAAGAAGATATGTTAGAATGCCTGAAACTATACCAAAAGAAAAGCCTGTATCAACGTACAGGATTCATCCTGTCCCAGCTTCAGGAACAACTAAACCTATCGGATATGTTCTTCGATGTATGTAAAAAGAAGATGGGAAATACAACAAGTTACCTTACAAATCCTTCCCGTTGTGATACCTATTTCAAGGAATGGAATGTATGTGCGCCTAAAGATGTAATGAAAGAAATAGAGAAAGGAGTATATTATGAGTTTTGATTATACACAAGAAGAAATCACTAGACTAGCAAAAGAAAATAATTTTACGGTTGCTGGAATAGAGAAAGTTATGCGATTATCCAATATCCTCAATGACCTTAACAATCAGCCGGAGTTTAGCGGTAAATTGTTACTGAAGGGGGGGACGGCTATAAACCTGCTTGTTTTCGATCTTCCCCGGCTTTCTGTCGATCTGGATCTTGATTTCTCTAAAAACGTATCTAAAGAGGATATGTTAGCGGAAAGAGAACAAATCAACAAGGCTTTAGATAGCTATTTCCAGCAGAACGGGTATAGGAAGACTGAAAGAAGTAATTTTACCCTAGATTCTCTCTCTTTGCACTATAATACGGTGACAGGAAGCGGAGATAAGATAAAACTAGATATAAACTATCATAATCGATCCCATATATTCAAACCAGAAGTTAAATCTATTGAGTTTCCCTTCATCAGAGAGAACAAGACTTCATTTGTAGTAAACTACGTCAATCCTATCGAATTGTTTGCAGGAAAGATAAAGGCGTTCTATGAAAGATGTAAGCCCAGAGATATATATGACCTCTTCTCCCTTGCATCCTCTGATATATTGACGAGCAAAGAAGAAAGGGATCTTTTAAGGAAATCCATTGTTTTTTACTCTTCTCTTGGCAATCCGGAGAATAAGGACATGTTAAAGGCTGATCCAAAACAAAGCATAGAGAATGTGACCTTTACGGAGATAAGGCAGCAGCTACTTCCGATGATGCATACCAACAGCGGAAAATATCCCATGCAGGAGATCAACGATAAGGTGGCTGATTTCGTATCTTCGCTAATGAAATTAGAGCCTTCAGAGGAACTGTACCTGTCAAACTTCTACGCTGGGAAATATAAGCCGGATCTTTTGTTTTCTGATAAGGAGATCCTGAATAACATACAGGATCATCCTATCATCATAAGAACACAGCAACAAATAACCGATTCTATTTTTTCAGATTCAATAAAAAAAAATGATTTTGCCCGGATCGCCGGGCTGAAGGATGAAGGGTATATCCCTTCCCCTAAAATAATAGACGAGCTGAAAGGATCCGCACCGGCTCCAACGATGATAGCAGTCCAGAAGATCTTCGGTCTACCCTCTGACGCTCCCGAATTAAGCAACATCAAACTAGCCCAAAGCGATAATGTAGGGCTAGGTAAAGATAAAAGTAATGACCTAAAAATCTGACGTTATGAAAGTAGACTTTGACAAACTGAAAAGGGATGTTTCCCTTCCGGAGTTTTTTCTCTATTTAGGCTGGAAGTTTGTTTCCGGATCTTCCAACTCGTCCCCTAAGATGAGCAACGGATCCGATACCGTTATTATCAAGAAGAATAGTAAGGATTACTATACCTATTGGGACGTTCACGGAGAAGCACGAGGAAAGACTATCATAGATCTAATGCAGAAGCATATCTACGAACAGACCGGGAGAATGCCTAGCCTGCGAGAAGCCGGGGAAGCCGTTCAGAACTATGTAAACAATAAGGAAGTCGTATTATCTCAAGATAGCCGGTTTGGAGTTAGCAACGCAAAACTAGATCCTAATCAGCTGGCGTTCCTGAACAGCCAACTGAAACCCTATCAAGGGGATTTCTTGCAAAAGAGAGGAATTACTCAAGATACACTATCTTCACCGGTATTTTCTGGGGTATTCACCTCTAGGGAACACCGGAAAGATGGAAAAGTCTATAATAATACCTGTACCAGACTTATTAACCAAAACGGCTTTCAGGGTATTTCCCAAAGGGGGATAAGACCCGAAGACGGTAAGAGCTTCAAAGGCATATCAGGCAACAAATACGATAGTATCGTAGTGTCTAAGCATGACAAGACAAGACCAATAGAGCATATATATATCAGTGAAAGCATGATCGATGCTGCGTCCCATTATCAAATAAAGCTTCTGAATACCGAAAAGAACATCTTATATATCAGCACTGAAGGGAACATCACACAGGGACAAATGGGCGTTATAAAGCTGCTCCTGTCAAGGCAAAATATTAATAATATAACCGATCAGGTTACTTATATATTTGACAATGATAGCAACGGCTATAAATATGCGCTGAAGCTAGATACATTCTTAAAAGGTCAAGAGTTACCCAATATTGAAGGTCTGCCGGTTGAAGAACTGAAGGATAAAGTTCTTCAACTGCCTAACGTGGAGTTATCGGTAAACAGTGATTGGAACGATGATCTACAAGCATCCATATCAAAAGGCAAGGAATGTGAGTTCCAAGATGCCATAAAAAAAAACGATTTTACCCGGATCGCCGGGCTGAAGGATGAAGGGTATATCCCTTCCCCTAAAATAATAGACGAGCTGAAAGGATCCGCATCGGCTCCAACGATAATAGCAGTCCAGAAGATCTTCGGTCTACCCTCTGACGCTCCCGGATTAAGCAACATCAAACTAGCCCAAAGCGATAGCAAAGAACTAGGATTAAACACAGAAAAAAGTATCTAAACACAGATTTTTTCCGAAAGTATAATAACGGGATCAAACAACCGGCTACCGGAGTACCCATGCAGGAATATATCTTTCCAGCTGGTAAGTGCTTGCACCTATCAGCCGGAAAGGTTTATTCCGGGTACTCCTTTTCCGACTGTTCGGATCAGTGAAAGTCATTCGGTTTACCGGATGGCTCACCGAACCGATCAATCGGAAAATAGCCTACCTTATTCGGGTGGGTGGGCATTATGCGTTAAGGATTGAAGCGTTTACCATGTAGAAGCGGAAAGCCTGACCGAAGGGAACGCCTAAAACATAAATATCATTTTGCTACTCTCCTACTCCATTTTATAGCTGGATCTGTCCTTATGCTCAACTGTGGCAATATCATTTTGTAATAACCGGCTAGCTGTTTTTATGGTGTAACGCTCCGATATTGCTTTCTTTTTGATAGATATGCAAATGCAAGAAGCCCCCCGGCGAAAACCCCGCCGGAGGCAATTATAGAAAGTCTGTGTATCATTTCCACAAAATGTGGAAATGATACACAGATAACAGTTCTTCAATAAATATATGTGTTTTTTGTATGCTTTTGATTATCAGGTATATATGGCTTGTTTATTTGTTTGGCACAATGTTTGTTCTTTGTCTTTCAGAAACCATATGTTAAATATTTAAATAGATTGGATTATGAAAAAGGTATTATTTGCAGTAGCACTTGTTATGGGATTGGGTAGTTCAGTGGCATTCGCCGGCAACATGGTATCGGATGTTGAGATTGTGGTAATGGTGAACGATTATAAGCCAATCGAGGTAAAGGATCTGCCGCAGGCGGTTCAGGACACGATCAAGAAGGATTTCGCAGACCTGACAATCAAGGAAGCCGCAGTTGAGGAAAGCGAGGAAGGCACAAAGACCTACAAGGTGACATTTACCGATGCAGAAGGCACGGACAGCGAAGTGTTCTTCAACGAGAAGGGCGAAGTCCTGAAATAAAGCAAATGAACAGCAAAAAGAGAATTCAATTAAACTGTGTCAGCAAAATTAATATTTTATTGCTTTGCTGACACAGTTTGTTTTACAGCCCCTCCGGTTCCGGTGACTTGTAAGGCTTGAAAGCAACCCGAACCTCCTTATGCTCATCGATGACGAAAGTCTGCTCCGGCTCCACAGAACGAATAATGACGCCATTGACTTTCCAATACATGATTGTCCATGATTTGGAATGGGTAGCACGAAAATGCACCGTTGTGCCTTTCGCTATTTCAGCCGGAGAGATCAATTCTCCTATCTTTTCCGCAGCCGTATTTTCCAACTCCGGTTTAGCCGAAAGCTGACCTTCACCCTGATCCACACCAAATGCCAGCACTACTTTTTCCACTGCGGGAGGAAGAGGAGGATCTTCATCATTGTCACAAGAAACCGCAAATAGCGTAAGCCCATACAACAAAACAACGACAAAAGAGAGATAACCGATCTGTCTCATTAAGCCGATTTCTTTTTTTTCCATAGCAGTTTTCATAAGCTTATTTTTTGTTTACGACCGCATAAAGATAACAATTTGTTGGCTAAAAGGGTTTATTAAATATAGTGTTTATCACTTAATGATTTAAGGTTAATATCCTGTAGGTTGCAGGGAGAACAAACGGGAACAGCCGTTCCCGCCCCTTTCGGATTGTATGCCAGCACCCCTAAAAAATGCCTTGTCAAAGACAAGTAGTAACACGCCTGTGTTACGTTTTCGACTTTTCAGCCGTCCGACCGCCACCCCGTCCGATTTGACTTGCCTTTGAGGTTATATATGCAAATGCAGGAAGCCCCCAGCGAAAACCCCGCCGGGGGCTTTTACAATTCAAAGGGAGGTGTTTAGAAATAGACGTTCAACATAAGGTATAGTAATGCGTTCTTATCCTTAGTGTCGTGGTGTTCAAGCTCGAATTGAATCTTGTCCTCACGAGCGAGCCAGCCTATCGCACTGGCGACTTCCAGATCATTGAACCCTGTCAATTCCTTTACTTCCTGCAAATTCCATTTCCGGTGTACGTCTGTGCTTAATAAGCGCCAGAGTTTCCCTGCGTTCTCTCTGATGATGTGCTTATCCATACCTGTATTTTTTATAAGTTTATAAATGGTTTCAAATGGATAATGAAAAGCACTTTTACATCAATAGTGTTACGCACTGCAAACATTCCAGCGTTTATCGTTTATCCTTTTGATACGTTGTATCACTCTTTCCTGATATACAGCAAACCGTTTCGCCGTTCGATGTATATCTTATTCTCACGTGCGAGCCATCCGGCGGCGAGTGCGGTTTCATCAGCCGCAAAATTTAGCCTTCTCGCAAGCTCGGCAATGGTTATAAGTCCGGTTTCGCCTAATTTTTCTAAGATGATCCCGGCTTTAAATCCTATATTTGCTTTTTCCATGATAAAGTTTATATTTTAATGAATAAAATTTAAAGGAGACAAAAATGCCACAAATTCTTATAGACAGAAAAACATGTTCTAAATGCAATACTTGCGCAACTGTATGTGTAATGGGAATCATTGATAAATCGACAGCCTTAAATTATCCAACCATACCTGAAGAAAAATTGGATTATTGTTTAAAATGTGGTCATTGTGAGTCTTTTTGTGCACAGAAGGCTCTTACCTTAGATTTCCTTCTTGACGAAAAAATTAATACGTCTTTTTTGGATAGTCAGATTGAACCACAGAATATAGCATTGTATATAAAAAGTCGACGTTCTGTGAGACATTATTCTTCAAAGACAGTTAATAAAGAGTTAATTGCTAAAGTTATTGATATAGCCCGTTATGCTCCATCTGGAGGGAATGGACAACCAGTAAAATGGATTGTTATTCATAAACCATCAGAGGTAAATCGTGTTGCAAGTTTAACCGTTGATTGGATGCGAACTATTCAAAACACATCACATCCTCTAGCAGATTATGTACCTGCAATAATTTCAACTTGGGATAGTGGTTTGGATTTGATTTGCCATAATGCTCCCCATTTACTTTTTGCACATGTTCCTATTGAGCCAATTGATGACCCTACCGAAGCAATTATTGCTTTGACTCATTTTGATATTGCTGCGCCCGCTTTTGGTATCGGTACATGTTGGGCTGGATTCGTAAAGTTGGCTATAGACAATTATAAACCATTAAAGGATTTGTTATCAATACCAGAAGAACGTAAAGCGGCTTGTCCAATGCTATTTGGATATTCAAGTTATAAAATAACTTCTATTCCGAGACGCAATCCTGTGGATATTACATGGAAGTAAAATAGAAGTTACTTAATGACTAAAATGGTGTATTAAACAGTTAATCTTGATTCAGTAAAAAAAATAATTTTGTTTTACTGAATCAGACTCTAATCAACTAACAATTAAGAGGGATGGTTTTTTTCAGGAACTCTCTCCAACATTTCCAAAAAACAACATTCCCATTGTTTTGCAGCCAAACTAACAATTTGACAATTAAGATTTATTCCATATTTATCAGCAATAACTCTGACTTGACTTTTTCTGAATATTGTCTTTAATACAGTTCTGGCTGGCAAATCGGGTTTTTGCAACAAGAAAGTGAGAAAATTCAGATATTTTCTTTTCAATTCATAACTTATTGACATTTTTTTTCTTTCAATCTTTAAAAGTGCTGACTTGACTTTTGGTGGTGGCAAAAAACTCTCATGAGATATTTCATACATAAGTTTTAAATCAAAAAAAGTATGATAAAACACAATATATGGATTGAAAACTTTTTTTGAAAATAACTTTTGGACAGGTTCAAGTTGCATTATCAATGAACCACCCATAAAATGCTCAACACTATCAAACATCAAGGATTTTAAAATTTCAGAAGTTATTCTGAAAGGGATATTAGACACAACTTTAAAATTTCTTTTTGGTATGGTGTAACATCTAAAATCACAATCAATAATTTTGACATTCGTGTTGTTAGAAAACTTGTTTTTTAGAATGGACAATAGCGATTTATCATTCTCTATTGCAATTAGATTTGTGCATTGACGAACTAAATGAACAGTCAAAAATCCTTTTCCGGCACCAATATCTATAACAGTGTCGGATTCATTTATTTTCGCAATTTTAATTGCATCATCTATCAGCACTTTATCTATAGTAAAATGCTGTCCCGTGTATCTTACGGGCAGTTTATTTTTTATCATTACTTATTTCTTGCTGAATTCAAGTTCCAAATGCAACGGAATTCATATTAATAATTTGTTTAAATTTTTCGTTTGGTGTGAGGTATCCAAGTCTTTTACGAGGTCTATTATTTAGATTGTTTTCAATCCATTTAATACGCTTGTTGGTTACTTCACTAAAGTCCGTACCCTTTGGGATATACTGCCTGATAAGACCGTTAGTATTTTCATTGGCACCACGCTCCCAAGAGTGGTATGGCTTACAAAAATAGAAATTAATATCTAATTTTTGTGCTATATCCTCGTGTTTTGCAAATTCTTTTCCATTATCAGCCGTTATTGTGTGTATTAAGTTTTTTACTTTTCGTAATGCCCATACTGTAATCTTTGCTACAGGGATGGCTTCTTTCCCTGATAGCTTACGTATCCATACTCTGCTTGTTGCTCTATCATTAATGGTTAGAATAGCACCTTTGTGATTCTTTCCAATAATTGTATCTATCTCTAAATCACCAAATCTTTCTTTTTGCTCTACAATTGAAGGTCGCTGATCAATCTCCACTCTATTCGGAATAAATCCTCTACCTGCGTTTTTAGAACCACGCTTTGAATATTTGCGTCCTTGCCTTCTAAGAGATTTATGAAGATCCCCACCTTGTCGTTTATCTTGCCATATCCAACAATATATAGTTTCGTGAGATACCATAGCTATATTTTCTACTTGGCTTCTGCCCACTATCTGCTCTGGGCTCAAGTCCTTTCGTAGAAGCTTTTTTACACGCTTCTTCATAGCTTGTGTAAATACCTCCTTTCGCTTCTTTTCAACCTTACGTTTATCTGCCTTTCTTTGGGCAAGATCAGGGTTGTATTTTCCACTACGACTATCGCAATTGCGTTTTATTTCTCTATAAATATTACTCCTATCAACTCCAATAGCTTCAGCTATATCTTTTTTACTCATCGGAACTTGCAACATCTTAGAAATTGCATACCTTTGCTTTTCGGTTATATGTTTACTCATCTACAACTTTTATTTCTTTGGACGGACAATAAAAACAAAGATAGTAACATTTATCCATTCAGCAGAGAACAGAGGGAATTGTCTCTCTTTTCTCTCTGAAAAAAATATTACTTATGCAGCTATTAATCCTTTTCTTTAAAAGTTGCATTTATAACTTGAACTCAAGATGGTTCAAAAATATGTATATATTTTATTATTCAAAGCGTGTAGAAATACAAATTAGAATTTACCCCCCCCCGTTAATAGATTTTAACAATATAAATATTACGTTCTATTCATTCCATTTTGCGGATGAAAAGAACTTTACAATTCTATCTTATAGGGGGTTAATTTAGTAATACCTTACTGAAAAACAACGATCTGAAACATTCCCTGTCACCGTTAAACAGGCACAAATATCTCCCCTTTACATCCTCAAAGAGGATATAATACAGGCAGGAATTAACCCCGAATCTATTTGTTCTGATGATCTTTGCATGGCTTAATCTTTGGCGTACTTGTTTTTCCGTCAGCCCTTCGATGTATATCAACCCTTTCATGTTTCCCATTTGTCCGGGCGTGATCTTGAGCGAGCTTAGTAGTTCGTTTAGGTCAAACAGCTTAGGAGTGTTTGACAAGCAGTTTAGGGACTGTTTTCGCTGTGTCTTTTCCATTGTCATAAGGATTTCGCTTGTGCCCTACACCAAGCCAATAAACATAAAAAAAGCGGAAGGGCATTCGCCTATCCGCAAGCGAGAGAGTCCAAGCCCTATACACACAAACAGGAGATACCCCCCGCATATCACGGGGAGCATTTATCTGTTTCTCTGTGTATAATGCAATTTTTGGACTTTTCGCTTGCACAGAAATCAGCTAAACGCTTTTTTTCTTCAATATGTAAAAACACGGTCGGTTTACGACTGCACAAAAATAACAATTTCCCTATAAAAATGTTTCCTATTTAGAATAATTTTTTCTTGTTTATCAGATAAACAACAAGCTACATTTCTATATACTCAATATTTTCCAAACCATATAACGGGATGATATTCCGAAAGAACACATCTATTGCTAGGGGATGGTTTTGAAAAGCAAGAAAAGATTTCCCGGCTACGGATTCCAGCCGGTAAATGGTCAGTTCATCTTCTTCCCCAAACTGTTTCCTTAACTTATCATTGATCGTTTTCTGCATCTTAGACATAAGTTTAACCACCGTAACAGGATTCCAACGATCCATTTCTACAGTCACCTGCTTACTGTCGGAAAAAATAGAAATGCTTTTCTCAATTCCTTTAGAAGCTATATAGTAAGAAAAGAACAAAAGAGCTTCCATGCCGTTTTTGCCTACGTACAGATTGATCCTAGCGTTTCTCTCCTGCGCTTTCTTGCAGACATGCGCACAAAGGATAGGATTAGAAGAAGGCAGAAGATAAGAAGTATTCTGCTGCTCTGTCTGTCCTTCTAATATACTAAAGATAACAGGATTCCAGCACACGTTTACGACATCAGAAGTTACATCTTCATATATCGCTGCACAGCAAATATCATTGTCAAACACGAGCTGATACTCTTTACTTTCCGGGTTGAACTGGTAAAAGTTCCGGATCTTATGCGCACTCTTCAGTTCAAAAAGGAAATAGCCCTCGTTATTTGAAACCTTTCTCACCTTCCGGATCTCCGTTTTTCCTTCAGTAATATCAAAGAGATAAGCTATCAGATCCTCTTTGCTACATACGTGATCAAAACTAAACTCCTTCAATTCCTCGCTTTCCGATTGCACCTGTACTTTCGCTTGGATGGATACAGATAATTGATAAGCGCTAAGATCTTTGAAATCGAACAACTCCAAACAGGATATCTTGTTTCGTTCCGGTGAATAAATTATATACTCCCGGTCATTAATATAATACCGGTACATGAAATCACCGGTTTCTAACGGTTGATATGGATTTAAAACTTCGCTGTAGTTCATAATTAACTTTTATTGAATTAAAATCGTTCTATCAAATCTCTGTTCATCAATCAATTCAGGAACACCCGAAGTTAAATCCCAAAGCCGGTATTCCTCAAACATTCGAGTTTCCGGATTCATCTTTAGTGTCAATCTTCCAATCTTTATAGCTGTTTCCTTTTTTGGAAAAAACACATCAGTACCTCGAATAGTAAGTCCCCATCGGGTAATGGCTTTTGTTTTTGGCTCAAACATATTGGCTCCTTTCTGATTTGTTATACGTTAATCTTCATCTTCAGGCATTAATTGTCCTGCTTCATAATAATACCGAGAACATATATCTGATACTTCATTAGATAAATAGTCCTGTATTTCCGAAATTTTATCCAACAGCTTATCACGAGTATCTATCTCTTCCGGATCAATACTGAACCCAGAATACTCCTCAAACGATTTTATCAATTCGCTTACGTTTTTGAAGCGATTTGCTTCCATACTAATTTGCTTCTTTTTTTTGCGCATTTTCTATTCAATTTTGTTATTAATATGATAATCCTTTATTTCGCTTTTTCTTTTTCTTGTTGTCCGGAAGATCTTCATCACCTTTCCGGTGCTTCCCTGATCCGTTATCTAAAGCCATTGACATGGCAACCGGGTACATATAGATAAGATCCTTCTCCCACTCGTGCGGATTACTCGCATAACACACGATAACCGGATCGATGGGCGTTGCTCTCTCCTGCTCTTTTCCCTGTTCCGGATTCTGCTCTTTTTGGAAGAAGTCTTGTATGTTCTGATAGGTTAATCTCCTTGATACATCAGAGCTTTTAAAGATTTCCGGAGTATCGACATTTGTAAGGGCAAAGGATATGCCGTATATCCCTTTACCGTTGACGTGTTCGATCAGGTTTATATTATGCTCCGCTAGCCGGTCTTTAAAATCTTCATAGCTGGATGAACCATTAAGAACTGCAAAGATCTGGTTATACAGATAATGCTTTTGCTCGTCTGCGGTCATTTGTTTTCCGGCGAACAAAAGTTTCCCAAACCGGTACGATTCCGGAAGGGCTGTATCTTTCAGATAAAAGCCCCTATCAGGAATGCCATATACATAATGAGATTTCCCCTTGTCCGATACCAGACGCATATAATACCCTTCTTTTTCCAATCGATCCCGGAACTCTTTCACGTTGCCGCATTCCTGACGCAAACGATCCATGACGGAAAGTAACTCGTCCTTGAGTAATGGATTAAAGAACTTTCCTTTTGATAACATATCTAACATATTTTCGTATGTATCTTCCCCCAATATGATTTTCCATTCCGCATTAGTATAAGCCTTAGTCATATCAGGATTAATCGTTTTAAAGGTTTCCGACTGCCCTAGAAGATCCTTCACCCGTTCTTTTGCATTATGGCTGCGCAAAGCCTTGTGCAAAGCTGTGTCAAAGAAATATTGCCGGTACTGGGATTCTCCCAACGTCTTGTTCCGGAAAGACTTTCCTTTCTCCATAACTTCAAGCCCATGTTTAAGCTCTAGCTCTCGCATGATCTTTCCGGAACGTCCCTTGCTGTAACTATCAGAGATCCACAAGCCGTTTAAGTCTATCGTAGTGGCAAGTATATGTACATGCCGGTGGTCCTTATCATCGTTCTTTATGATGGTGTAGCAAGAATCACCGTACCCCATTCTTTCCAAATATTCTTTCGCTACTTCAGAAAACTTTTCGTCCGGAAGATCCTCCCCTATCGGGCTGCTAAGAATAAATTCTATATATGGTGATTTCACACGATCATTCAGACCAGCAACAAGGGACATATTACGATACATATTAATAAGAGAATCACCAGAAGAATTATATAATTCCCTAGCTACACCGCTTTCAATCTTCTTTAACTGATAATCGATTTTGCGGTTTAATGCTTCTCCTACAAACGGGTTTTGTATCTCCGCTATCATATTAGTTTATCTGTTATTTGCTTCAACTCTTTAATGTACATCTCTATACTTTCCAATGAAAGACGAATATTTTCATCAACAGGCAAAGAGTTAACATGCTTTGCAAGTTGATTCAAATTAGTACCTATTTTTTTCAGTTCAAAGACGGTTTGAATATCCGCTTTTGAAGTTATCCTTTCCCCTAAAACAGATTTTCTTAAATACATAGAAAGTGTTACACCTTCAGCTTTAGCTCGTCTGAAAACCTGTTCCTTTTCTTCTTCAGAAAGACGTGCCCGAATAACTTTAGTTCTATTCTCTTTCATTCTATATTCCTATTCTCTATTCTAATGTATGTGAGTGAAACGAACATCACTCGTCAGCTCGGCTGTCGCAAGGTGGATTTTGTAGCTACAAAACCACACCTTGCATATACAAAGATAGATAAAAATTATAAAGCACCAAAACTTTAAGATCTATACTTTCGGAAAAATCAACCCAAAGAACTGATTTCCTAATTAACCAAGTAACCAGATAACTTAACAAAAGGAAGAACTGAAAGCATGGCAACAAAAAAACAACTAGTTAACTAGTTTATTAGAAAACTAATTAACCTATAAACTGGTTAACTAATTAATAAATAAATTAAATAACTTATTAACTAGATAACTAATTCATTAATTGTATAATTAACCATTTAATTAACTAATTAGTTTATTAATTAGTTATAAAATAAGATTATTAGTTAATTATTTATTAAACAAGCTGATTAATTTGTTAGTTAGATTATTAATTTATATATTGCGGAAAATTTAAACTCGTAACGTTATGGGAAAAATATTACCGGGTATATTCGTAGCATTCGAGAACCCAAAAGGTGGAACAGGTAAATCAACATTAACAGCCTTGTTCGCAGGATATGTACATGAGAGCCACGAGCAGACAGGTTTAACCATTGGCGTTGTCGATATAGACGATGCGCAAAATACAATGGGGGAGTTAAGAGCTTTCGATGAAGCACAACAGGAAGAGGATATAAAAGACGAGTATGAAGTAATGAGTATATCTTCATCAGACTTCATTAACAGCATAGAATTTCTCAAAGAAAGTTTCGATATAATAGTGGTTGACTTTCCGGGAAACTTGAAACAGGCAGGAGTAGTAGAAACCCTAATGATGATGGATGTGGTCATTATACCTTTTGCTCCTTCAAAAATCGAAGTATTGCACACTGTAAAGTTCTACAATTACTACAAGGAAAATATCTTATCTAAACGAGAAAGTCTAGGTTACAAAACAATAGTAAAAGGATTGCCTAACAAGGTAACACCTAATTTGCTTGAATATAAAGAGCTTATAGCAAACAAAGACAATTTACCTTTCGAGCTACTGAACAATCATATCAAGGAAAGCAAAGTTAATTACCAAAGAAACCTTTCTACGATAATAAACAACTATAATCACACCTGTGATGATTTCGGAGAAGAAATGATACAATTATTAATTAATTACGTTAAAAAATGAAATTATGGCTGAAGAAAAGAAAAATACAGGAAAACCTAAAACATCAATGTTCGCATTGGTACAGGCTGGTAAAGAAGAAGCTAAGAAAGTTCAAAGTATAAAATCTGTTTCATCACAACAGACTTCAGAAGAGAAAATTCCGGAAGTACAACCAGAAGCCAGCACCACAGAACCAGCTAAAGTTGTTGCTCCAGTACAAGAAGAAGAAGAAATCATTCAGGAAAATGAGAATATGACAGAAGAACCTTCAGAATTTCCCGAATCATCTTTTCCTAAAGGTCTTTCTTTGCTTTTCGCTAAAAGAGAGATAATAGACACGGAAACGATAAAGATACCTAGAGAGTTCCATCAAGAACTTAAAATACTATCTACAATGTCAAAAGTTCCAATGATGCAAATGCTAGGAAATCTGCTTGAAGCATTTTTGGAAGAAAATAAGAAAGAAATAGCAAGCTATAAACGCAAATTCATAAACGGTACTTTAGGAAAAAAATAGCCATAAGGAAAGGTTGTTTTACCTTTCCTTATCATCTTAATTAGTAAATCATTGGCAATAGAAGACATGTAAATAATCAACTAAAAAATATATATGGGAATAATAAAAGTGCAATGCTCTTGCGGTATGCTATGGTTAAGTGAAACACTTGGCGGTTATGATACCATTTGCGACCATGACGGAAAGATTTGCGGTGCGGTCAACTACCAAGATGAACAGTTCCAAATCATTCAGCCGGAAGAATGCAAGAAGCACAAAAGGGACACAATGAAAGATTTGCAACAAGTTAAAATGGAAATAGGGTAGGGGATTTCCTACCTTACTTTCCATTAAGAGATAACCGGTTACTGGTTTTGTTTTGGTTCAACCCCAACAGAACGCAAATATTTATACAAAGTTCTCGTGGAGATATTGAGAATTGAAGCGATCTCTTTTGCTGAATAGAAGGGATCTTTTGACAGATACATTTTCTTTGCTTGCTCGGCTTTCTTTTTCGCTAAATCATTTAAGCCGGGCTTTCTTCCTCCTGTTCTTCCCTCACGTTTTGCGACTTCCCAACCTGCAACCGTTCTTTCTGTACGTAAAACCTGATCGATTTCTGCCAACATTGAAAATATCGGGATCAAAAGTTTCCCGGAAGGAGTGGACGTATCGATATTATGCGTTACATCGACAAGATGCGCTCCCTTATTCATTATTAGATCTACATTCGTCCGGATTTCCTTCATGGATCTGCCTAAACGATCCAACGACCAGACATATAAGATATCCCCAGTTCTAAGATCTTCTAATGCCCGGATTAATTCAGGACGTTCTTTAAACGCTGATTTTTTTTCTTGATAAATTTTCTCACAACCAGCCTTTTCTAATGCTTCCAATTGCAAAGCTGGATTCTGATCCGGAGTCGATACACGTGCATATCCTATCTTCATTATAATACGAGGATTTTAATTCTTCATTAAACATTTATTGAGGATTTCATTTTATACTAATTTACATTATTTAGCCAATCTAGAGCCTCCTGCAACGTATAGGCATATTCCGCATGATAAATATATGAAACTTCATCACCTTGCCTATATTCACGGTCATTGTCTGTTTCTCCTAGAATGTACTCCATGTTTGGAGTTCCTAATCGATGCACACCTATACAATAGGTCTGATTTTCCACTCGCTGGCTTTTTTTAGTTGCTAAAAGAAATATCCTTTCTGTATCAATTGCCATATTATTACTCCTTTCTTATTATTTGAAATTATCGCAAATGGCTTATATTTAACCACCATCCATCAGCTTCTAGTACATTTTCCCTACTATTATTATCCTGTATAACTATATGATCATCATATAATCCATATGTATCACTACAGTCTGCACAAGTGAAGCCTATGGAAACATTGTACTTCATAAACAACTGAAGTAAATCTTTCTTCAAATCTTTAATATCATCATCAGTCATATCTATTATGCTTTTATCATTTTACTTTTTGTAAAGGTAGTAAAACAATTTAGTAAAACAATAAAGTAAAACGTGTTTTTTCTTGATACATGCCAAAAAAAACATTTTACTTAACGTATACCAAAAGTAAAATAGCTGTTGTTTCTCTTTCTCACCTCTGATTAAATGAGATTGGAGAATTATTACTTTCCTCAAAATATGACAATTTGTCATGCCCGATAGTATTTTTCCGAAAGTATGATGGTATAAACTGAAGGAAAAATATCATTTTTCCGGTCATTTCTTCTGTCCCCCTTTGGGGGATTATAGGGGGTTTAGGTTTTTAGGTTATATTAAGAAATATGGTGTAGCCTTTTACACAGCTGGAAAAAATCACTTTTCATTAATTAGCTAAAAATCAACACTTTATTTTTTTGCGATATCTTTAATATGGTGTAGTATTTTACACAGCTAAATTCAAAAGTGTAGTGTTTTACACAGCTAAATTTTCAAAAGTGTAGCATTCTACACAGCTGGAAACCTAAAAGTGTAGTGTTTTACACAGCTGGAAACCCAAAAGTGTAGCATTCTACACAGCTGGAAACCTAAAAGTGTAGTGTTTTACACAGCTGGAAATGTTAACAGAATTGAAAAGTGTAGTGTTTTACACAGCTAGATAATCTTTTCCGGTTCAGGTGTCACAGTAGGTGGATTTTTAACTATAAATTCCTTTGGCTCACGTGTCACAGTCGGAGCATTACTAGTTAATCCAAACTCTTCAGGGGTTTTTCCAAATACCCGAAAGAAATTTTCCCTATATACTTCCTCTTTCAGTGCTTTGTTTTGTGGAGAATTAGCCCATGCCAAATAATCTTCATACAAGTTTCGATCAGATTTTATATCTTCAACTTTGTTAACCCGATCTCTGCCTACCGCACAATTAGGAAAAGCTAAACCGGCGTATCTCCATAACAGATCACTATAGAATCTTTGAGTAAACATAGCGGTATAGCGTTCATCAAAATAATCAAGCGTTTCTTGAGAAAATTCAAAATCTACCGTATATGCCCATTTATCATTAGCACCTTTAACGTACTTAAATTGAAAGTTGGTAAATCTCAAGTGTTCATTTATCCCCTTCAAAACTTTTGTTACATTTCTTTTCCTTTCCTTATTCTTTTCAAAATTGAGGTTGAACAACTTAGCCAACTGATCAACGGTTAATCTGTAACTAGGTGCATCTCCTGTTTTGATTTTATACTTAATAAGATATATCATTTTCGATAGTTCCAAATAGAAATATCGATATTTGGAAGGTAACTCTCTATAATCCTGACTTTCAATTAGATTATAGAGAGTATAAACAGAATCCTTTATCAGATTATTCAGAGTAGCACTATATAATCTTTTCGTCCCTTTCTTGGTTTTAAAATTTGTCCGGATTTCAAATTTGGTAAGGATCTGAATAAATATATATGAAGTGCCTTCGTTTGTAGAAACAGGATAAGACATATTTTCTAAGCCAAGTTTATAAAGGGCGGCTTCAAAAACGGTTTCTATGGGATGGCTTATTTCCTCCCCGTTTATATCCTTACAGATATAATGAGGTGAACGTTTTCCAAAAAGATCCTTCAGCTGTTCCTTAGATAGTCTTCTTTGAAGATTTGTCCGATTATAACCCATTTTATTACAAAAATCCTCTATTGAGAACCATGATTCACCAAATAGATCTCTAATATGATTCCCACAAAGGTAAATTATAATATCTAGCATTACACTACCGCCAGAATCATATAAGCGCTCAACTAGCCCAGAATTGTAACTTTCACTTAATAGGCGTGGAACCCGGCTTAATTCTTTTTCCATAATAAATTATCATTTATCCTTTTTCCGTAACTCTGATTGTACCTTTTTATCGTATGCTTCCCCTCTTGATACTAGATATTCAAATTTAACTGTATCATCTACAATCTTAACGTGGAAAATAAAGAATGCTCTATAATCTCCTATACGAATCCGATATACTGATTTATAAGCAATAAGTTTCTTGCAATTAGTAATTTCATCAATACCATTAGCGTTCTTCACTTCCCGGATCATATCAAGGACAGAAGACAGAACTTTCCCTGATAATTTATCTACTGCCTTTAAAAATGGCTTTGAATATTCTACATTCATGATAAACCATATTTCTGTTCAAAGGCTTTTTGTTCGGCTTCACTAACCATGACGTGCCCTTCAGGTTGATTCTTGGAAAGAAACGTATAAGTTGTTATATCTTCTAAATCATTAGCAGCGGAGATCAATAAGCCTTCCATAAAGGCTTTAGCTGATTTCCCTTCCTTAGCAGCTTGTACGGATAGCACAGTTATAACGTCTTCCGGCAGATCCAACAGTTTCTTTCTCTTATCAATTTGGGTGTTTGAGATTGTTGTTCCCATAATCATTTATGTTTTAAATTAATAATCTATATCTTTGCATGAATTAATCGCCCAACAAAGATATATAACATATATAACATATACAATATATATAACATATATAAGTTATATAACGTTCGGTTTTTTTTGATATATTGAATTATATATACATTTTTTAACATAAAAGAAATGGATAAACTGACTTTGGAAGATTCTTTCCGCGAGCTTATTAAACAAAGAAAGTGGTATGTAAATTCCCTACGTTCGCCTATTCAGGCGAAATATGATAAAGCGACCTTTCAAAAAGGGGGCAAAGTTCCTGAAGAACGAATCCGGGACTATTTAGCTGCCGCTGGTTGGAAATGTGTTCAGCCTGAATTATGGGAGAAAACATAAAAATTACAATATTTAACTACAAAATTTTTGCTGTTTTAAATATTTATTTGAATTTTGCATTCAATATAACGAACCTTTTTTTAAACTGAAGTTTTCTTTCCTTTTTCAAGATCTATTTGCTACTTCAAAAATTCCGCTTTCTTTCCTTGCAATTTTGACTCTATCACGCAAAGTATCTATAATAGGAATATTCCGATCAATCCCATACATATATAAAATAGGATCGGAAGCATCACCTGATATAACTTTCACTGTCTTGTTGCCAAATACTAATTGCAAGAAATTTTGTTTTTCTGAATAATCAATCACTCTATATAATTCTAAATGTTCCTCTCGTCTTGAGATTATACCATGCCTGAAAATCAGTTCATCCTTAGTAATAATCCACTTTGTAGCAAACAGCGTGTCTATATATGTGTAACACAACATAATCCAAACGACTAAAAACAGCACCATTAACGCATAGTGTACAGGCATTTCTAAATCCCAATAAATAGCAGAGAACGGGAGTAAAGATGCGACAACAATTATCACAAAATACTTTGAAACCCAATAACCTAGTTTGGGCTTCAATGTTATAGCCGTTTGGTTATCCATAATCTAGTTCTTTATATTAGTATATTGTATAGACTTTGTATTATTCTCTGAATCCGGAACGGAAACTGTATTTTGATAGACCTCTTTTCCATCCTGATACACTGTCATTTTCAATATAGCACCGGATTTACTTTTGCTAAGAATAATCCCTTGAGCAGAAATAACCTTCACTTCTTTAGAGGTTATATAAACTTTCCGTCCGCTAAAATACTCTGTTACAGAACTTTGTTTTAGGTCTGTGTTACTTGTTTCATCTATAATTGATACGTTATCCGGATTAATAATAATAGCTTCAGCTGTGTAATCATCCCCTGAAGCCTCTAATACTACCTTATATACAGCAGATGTATTATTAAAAACAGGATCATCATCCGATCCACCACAAGAAACTAATACTAGAGTAGCACATAACGCAAACAAATGTAGCTTAAATTTTTTCATCATCTTTATATATTTTAAATTCAGATCCATGTGTATGTAAAGTAAACAAACCCTTATATTTTTCTTTCTAGAAATTTTCTCTGCTATCAAAATCATAGCTATTGCCGTTGCCATCAATAAGCTCAAATTGATCTGTTTCTACAATAAACAAATCGCTCGTTTCTGATAACTTGCTAAAATCTTTAAAGAACTGAACCTTCATATTTTTCTTATTTAGTCGCAGCTTTCATCCTTCCCCAGCACGTTTTCATATCGGGAGCGAGTAAAAACTCGCCAACTCTCTCCTGCCTAGCCTTTAAACTAGGTGGAACAATTGCATACTTGCATTTCAATAGTTTGGCTAATACCTCCGTACTATCCCTATCCTTATACTCCATTTTCTTTTTCTCTATCCATTTTAAATTATCTTTAGCCTTGGTGTAATCAGAGAAAAGCGGTTTTACCAAAGCACGAGGATTCTCCGCTCTTTCTATCATCTGTACCTGTTGAGCAGCTTTACTATCCAAATACAATAAGCTATCGGAAACTGTAACATCTTTTTCGTCAAGCAACTCTATCAATTCAAACTTAAGATCAGTCCAAGTACCGTTTTCATCGGTTTGAAGCCAATCCGCTATTGCCTTTTCATATTCGGTTGATCCACACGAAGATAAGGCAAACAATAAAACTATCAATATCCTACTTTTCATATATTAATTTTTTTATGTTTTCACAAAAATACCTCTTTTATTCCTTCCATGCCTTATGATTATGATCTTTCGGCATGTTTTTTTCCTTATTTTTATTGTCCGTTTCTGTCTTATTCTTTACATCTTCCAAGATCGCATTTACTTTTGAAATGATTGAAAGATAATGTTGACTAACTATTTCTTCCATTATATCATACTCTAATTCTTCTTTGCCATCTCCCAAATTTACAGGTTTGGAAAAAGCCGGAATATCCTTATCTATAAACTTACACATATTAAATTGTGTATTAAAATAAGGTGGTTTTCCGCCAGCGACCTTTCCGATGAAGTGACCAACACTTTGTCCGGCAACTTCACGAGCCTTTACTACTTTCTCCTTTTGCAGAGATTCGGTCATGCTTCCAGTACCGGATTCTTGATGTGAGAACGATTCCTGTGCTTCTTTCGTTTCTCCCAAAAGATTTTCTAGATCCTTTGCTGTCTTTTCGTTACCGGTCATTCCATAGGCTTGGCTACCACAAGAAGATCGCAGGATATTTGCACTTTTCTCTCCATAATCCCGGATTGCTTGATTAAAGTCCTGTACGGCTAAGATTGTAGCTACATTGTGTTTACGTGCTGTACCTATAAACACATCTATACCTTGCAAATTTACCGTTGGAAATTCATCCACCATAAAAACGCTCTTTTGTTTGCCGGGATTATTCATTTGCGACATGACAACGCTAGCGATACAACTAACAGGAGGAGATACAGCTTCTTTAATTGAAGGAGCATTGCCAATACACAATAGTGTAGGATGATCCGGATTAGTTATATCTAGTGAATATTCTTCTTCCGGAAGTGGTGATAGAACCCAAAAGATGTATTTATTGTTAAGCAAAACAAGCGGAGTCTGTGCGGAAGATACCGCACCAGCGGTCTGCTGCTGTGCGCCTAAACGCCATGCGGTTAACATGGAAGACATGTTTAGCGCAATTTCCGCATCCTCAGAGAGCCATTTAAAGACCAGATCACTATCTGATAATGCAAAAGCGATTACATGGGGTAAAGTTCCTATTCCCTTTGCTCGTTCTTTGTAACATTTATAAGCAATTGAATATACATAGTTAATCGCATTGTTCGCCCAGAAATCAGTTTTTTCCTTCCATGAACTTTCAAGGTTTTTCATTAAGGTAGTAGCGATATTACGAATAAACAAGGATTCGCTTCCTTTAGGGACATATTTTTCCGAAAGTACATTAACACGAACCGTCCGGGACATGTCTACAAAATTTATGAAAGCAAAGGCTGGTGTAGGTACATTTTTTCTCTTAAAATATTCTATACTACCGTATGCGATCCGGGACAAAATAGGTGAACCCGGTTTAGTAGGATCTCCTTCCCAATCATATACAAATCCGGCATAGTTACGCTCTGCACATTGATAGATGATACCTTTAATCCAGCTTTCCGATTTTCCAGATCCCGGACCACCGTCAATATAAAGATTTTGCTGTGGCTTATGGATTCTAAGATCTCCTTCTACTGTTTCAAAATCAAAATAAAACTCTGATTCTTCATGTGATATACCAAAGATAGATTTATCAGATACCACATGCCGTTTAAGGTAAAAACCGGCTGTTTGGATAACTAGTATTGTAAATCCTATAAATACTATCGGAAAAACTAATAAATTGTACCATGATAGAACATTACTGAAGCCTAATATTAGGGCTATTGCTAAGACTAATGTAGTGGCAGTATATACATATTTCAAGGATTCATCTCTTCTCTTTTGTACAGGGAATAGGAAAGCCAACCCAGCTAATAATACTACATATAGGAATCGAAACATAATAGCTTTGCGTAAAAACTTTCCCAACTGCAATAATACAGCTGGGCTTGGTGAACAAAGATCATTCACCAAAACCCACTGAAAGATTATCACGCCCCCGATTATTACAGAAAGCAATATAAAGACAAATGATAATTCCTTCTTTGCTGGTTCCATTATTCTTTATTCTTGCTAGAGAGTAATTGAACCTTATCTACACTCATAGTTACTGAAGGGACTGTATCACCAGTATCACGCTTAAAGATACCGACAGTGATTTCCCCGTACACATGAACCATAGTTCCTGTTTTTAAAAACTCCGCAACCTTTGTTTCGTAATTTAAGAAACAACAGATCCACAACGTTTTTTCTTCGTTTCCTTCTTTATATTTAGTGGAAACATTGAATGAATAACCTTTCTGTGTTTTCTTGGCATCTGATCCAAGATAACCCGTAACATGACCTATAAACATACGCTAAAAATTTAAAGATAATTGTTTGACTTCATTTTTATTTTTTGATTCGGAAAATTGTAGGGAAGGAGTAGGATCATCCAACTTTATATTAAATATATTCTGTGCTGCAATATATATTTTCGGATCTGCATCCTTTAACGCATCAAGTTCCTTTGCAGACAGTTTATATCCCTGCTCCTTTAGGTTAACCAATTCCTTAAACGAACCGGCTAGCGCAGCAGCTAGAGCTATATTAAAAGCTGGTGATAATTTTTCATCATTCCGGGTTTCAGAAAAATCCTTGCTATCATCTACTTTTTTATTCTCTATATGCTTGCATTCTTCCTGTTGCTTTTCCTGTTCTTCCTTCTTCAATAACTCATACTTGCAGACTTCATTCAAAATCATAGTGCTAGCCTTACCTACATCAACTAATACGGAATAGAGGAATTTAGGTTCTTTTTTGATCGCTCCGAGCCAGTTTTTTAAATACTGTGCGTTTTCTTCCCGGATTCCGGAAACGATACCTAGAGAACGGCAAGAAACAGCAGCGGTAAATTCTGCGATTAATTCTTCTTTTGCATATTTGGGATCACCAAACATGTTTTTCATTTCACGACCTAAACGGGTATCTATACCGGTTGAATGTGCCATCTCATGTAACAATGTGCTATAAAATCCTTCTCCTGTATAGAATTGACCTTTAAGGGGTAAATATATCTTGTCCTCTGAAGGACGAAAAAAAGCCTTGTCAGAGAAAGAAGAAATAATAGGACATAACCATGTACCGTGTTTTATCATGTGATCCAACTCTGGCGATGAAAACATTCCCTGCTCATCTTTCAATTTAGGACAACTAAATTTATCCTTCAATGCCTTCCATTGTTCCGGATATACTTCCGCAAAGTTTGTTTGATCAACATTGAACACGTGATAAGGTTTAGTATAAGGAATAACGGTATATTCTTTCTGCTCTTCCTTAGTCAAAGCCTTATAATCATCCATCGAAATTTTATTCCCCTTATCGTCTTTAATCATAAAATTCCAAAATAGGACAGGAAAAGCCGATGCTCCTTTGTTTATGTGAAGCCCTTGTTTCTTTGCTTGCGGAAAAGTCATATATACAGGTGTCTGGAAACTACGTTCCTCTTGAAGAAGAAAAAGCATGAAGGAATTGATTCCATTATAAACACGCCCATCAATATTTTGTGGTAATCCATATCCTGTTGTTGTAAACCAAGGTTTATGCCAATCCGCATCGACTTCCGTAAGTTTCTTAACCATAAGATCCGCAAATTTTTGCAGAGCCTTATCATTTGCCTGACCATCCATGACTTATTGATAAAGGTGTTCATTTTCATATTTTAGCAACCATTCAGCAGCGTTTTCCGCATTCGGGCTAACTCCTTCAGCTTGCATATCCGCAACGTAGAGAGCCGCTAAATCTTCTTGAGCTAATAAAAATTCAAGATCGTCAATCTCTCCAGTCTGATTCTTTTCTACCAATTTGTTGTAATCTTCCATGATATTTATTTTTAAGTGATAACATTTTTACTTTCGGAAAAATCTATTAATTATAAATCGGCAAACATTTTATTTACCGTATTGGCGAGAGGACGCTTCAGATCTTTTTCTGCACTTTGTTGACCTTGTGCTAGCTTAACATCTCCGAGCGTATTAGCAGAGCCTTTCAGATTAAATATCTTCTGAACGGCTATCATCGTATTGCCAGATGCAGTTTCATTCAAAGACTGAATCAACTCTTTGGAAGGTTGATAGCCTTGTTCCTTCAGTTGTGACATCTTTACAAAATCGCCTTTCTCTACTGCTTCTTTAAATTCTTTATCTAGTTCCGGAGAAACCTTAGCACTAGCAGGATCAGCATTAAGCTCTACTTTTGCTTCTTTGGATTCTTCCTTTGCTTGTGTTACTTCTTCCGCTTTTTGCACTTCAGGTTTCATCCCAAATAGTTTTTCTATAACGATAGCTTGCGTCTGATCAATCTTTGTATCTTGTCCCAAACCTCTAATAACTTCCTCTGAAGGCTTGTAACCTTCCTCTTTCAAACTAGCCATTTTTTCATAGTCATTCTTGACAACGGCTTCTCTTAACTCCTTGTCAAGATCTCGATCAGGAACAGGATCCTTACCCGTTACTTTCTCCTGATATTGTTCCCGGATCTTCTCAACTTTAAAGCCTTCTTCTTTCAATTCCTTTTCAGTTGTACCTTTGGCGATTATTCCTTCTTTTTCTAACATATCCCCAGCCTTTAACCTGATGCGTGCTTCAAGATCATAATTATAGTTTTTATCCGGATTTTCATCTTTCAGATAAGATAGGTATTCCTTATGTTCTGTGGCAAAATGGCTGTTTATTAATTGCTCATACCTTTTATCCTTCAACTCGTCTATATCGATTTTTCCGGTACGCTGCATATCCTTTAGCTTATCATTAAGATACTCTTTATCCTTTGCCATTTCTCTTGCCTGTAAAATCTGCTGTTCCTTTGTTTCCGATATTTTCTGGATGTTTGAGAAAGCATATCCTTTCTTATCCGGAAGCATAGCTATATCTGTAATTATGTAACCTTCAGGAGTGTGGATCATTTTGTTATCTAAAGAATGACCATTCGCTAAAAGATACTTATCTGCTGCGGTCAATTCGTAATCTCCAATTTTAGCAGGAACAGACAATTCTTTTTCCGAACGTACCACCACAGCGTTGAGATCCTTATCGACCTGAAGAAGTATATCTCCTTTTTTTGTTGACAAGACTATCACATTGCCATCAAGTAGATCTTGCTTCTGTTGCTTCGATAATTTCTTTCCGTAAATGCGATCCGGTATGGTTAACGCTTCCTTCCTATATATAATAGAAGTACCGTGTTCATGCAACCGAACTTTAGCTGGTTTACCATTGATATCCATTAATCCGGATAATACACCCTTCTCTAACTTTGTGCCTTTCCCGTCTAACGAGTAACCATTTTGCAAAGCATACTCATATAGTTCTTTTCCGGTATAGCAGATTTTATTTTTATGATCGATCACAGTAAAACGATCTTTGGCATCATTTTTTAGATCACCCCAGTTAACAATATCAACCCCTTCATTTTTTAATACGCTTTTATAGTCGGGAGATAAAGCCTGATCCCGATTAAAGAACTGGCAAACACGATCCATAGAAGCCTTTTCCGCAGATAAATCCGGTTCTCGCTTTGTGTGTGAACGTATCTTATCCATATCGATACGAAATACTTCGTCATTCCGGGTAAAAAGCAAAGAACCCTTGTTATAGGCTTCTTTGTAACCTAAACTTTCCGCAATCGCCCTAAATTGCCCGACATTATTATATTGATATTCTGTTAGAACCTCTTGTAGCTTCATGACAATTATTTTAATAATTCAGCGGACAATATATATTCATTCAATATAGATAATTTCATATGCCTTCCCCCACCCCTTTCAAACATTTCGATCTCAAAAACCTTATCATCCGGGATAGTGAACTTATTGAATGCTAAGACAAAGCGATTTTGGCTTTTGCCCAATATCTTTTTATCAAAGTCTTTTTGTTCTACCGGATCATACGGAACTTCCTGCTGGATAGAGTTCTTAACCTTCTTCTGATCACGAAGGAAGCATTTAATAAAATCAACGTCATAATCTATATTTGAGAAGTTTTTTATATCAAATACAAAAAACATGAAATCATCTTTTACATATAGGTTTGCAAGGGACATCTCAAACTTATTTTTTATAACTCCCAAGCTGAAGATATTACGCTTTTTATAGTGCAGTTTATTGATAAGATTATCCATCTCTATGCTATTTACATCAATGTGTGCAATATATTTGCGACCATCGTCAAAGTTGTAAGAGTAAGTAAGAGCATGGTCTTTAAACAAGGTAATTTCATAGGTATTCAGATCTTTATCGATAACAAACAGATTAGAAGGTTCAAAGGCATCAAAAGTTGTACCAACTTTAACCATATTATTATAATACTCAACCCCGAAAACTTCTTCATTTCCTTGTTTCAGATATAACACATCTGCTGGAAAAAACATTTCTGTAGTATTATTATTATTGACTATTACGTTATAACAACGTGATCTATCCACATCACCGGCATATACGATATTTCCGCAGTGATCCGTCATTCCCGGTAACAGATAGGATATTTTATAAGAATAGACATTCCCGTTTGTACAAACTATGATAAGGTTTGTCGTTCCTGAAAAATCTTCTTCCTGTGCCGTTATGCGGACAACATTAGGAACATTATCCACCCGTTCCACTTTTACATAATCTTCACGACCATACGAAATGTCACTTACTTGTGCAGGAAGTACTATATGTTTCGTTTTATCAAACGAAACATAAATTGTTTGGGAGTCCAGTTCTTTTTTTTCCTGTGCAGAAATGGAGAATGGAACACAAAACATGATTAATATAAAAAGCAATGTTTTCATTTTACAAAACCAATAAAAATATTTATAATCCAAAGCAGAACGAAACAAGATATTAAACTATACATCAGTACTTTCATTTCTGCTATCTTTTTCCCTTTAGAGCGTTCTATAAAGAACCTATAAGCCAAAAATACAGTAGCTACAGCTACCATAAAATTAAGTATATCAATTATCATTATAATGCTTCAATTAGTTGGGTTAAAGGATTCTTTTTCTTTGGTTCATTCTGCTGCATCTGCATTTCTCTATACAGACGTTCTATTTCAGCTTCTTCTTCCTCTCTCTTTTTTCTGTCTTCATTAGTTTCTTCCTTGATATACATATTATAGTTAGCTTTTAAATGAACCTTTACTTGAGAAAGGCTTTGATTTAAAATTTGTCTAGTAACCTGTGTAGTGGCTGTGATCGCACTAGTTACCTCACTTGTTACTGTGCCAATAGAAGAAATCGGAAGCTGCACGCCTTGAAGCAAGCCCTGTTCCATTTTTCGAGCAGCTTCAGCTTTCATGTTATTGGGTAAATTCAATCCCTCAATCGCATCAGAATCATAAATAGTAAAAGCGACAGGACTTATATATTTTCCATATCGTATGTTCTCTACCGTAATTTTCAAACGAGTAGAGCCGACACTAGCATTTCCGTAGAAGATCGTATTTGCAGGGATCTCAACGCCACCAACCCATAAAGGCTCTAACAAGCGCATCCGGACAGCACTTCCACTAACAATGGTCTGATCTCCATAAATAGCAGCTTTGATAAGATTGACTTTTTGGTCAATAGTAAACTGTGACCGACGACGCCGTTTTCCATTTTCCACTATAAAAGTCGGCTTTGAAGCTTTCTCAACTTTAGGAACAGAATCAGTTACTTCCGGAAAAATATTCTCTTGAGATTTCTCTATATCTTTTCCTGATGCTTGATCCTGATATTTCTTTCTCATTTCATCCCGGAATCTTGCATTTTCTTCTAGCTCTTTGCGTATTCTTTCCTCTTTCTTTGCTTCCTTGACTATCTGATTAAAGGTTTCTTGATCCTCAATATCATTTAGTTGTTGGCGCATTTTATCAGAAAATGCACTGTTAGATTTTTTTCCTCGCTCCTTGTATTCGCTAGTAACTTCGTCCAATGGATCTTTCTTCATTTTCTCAATACGAGCTTTCATTTTCTCGTTGTATTCGTCTTCGGATGTCTGCATTTCAAAATAGAAATCGCTTCCTTTTACTTGTGATTTTTCCAATTCACGTTTCTTACGAGCAGCTTCTTCTTGTTCACGTTTATAAGCATCTACCTTATTAGCGATCTTCTTTTCTCCTTCTGTGTCCGGTTCAAGAAAAGCCTGATTCACTTCTTCTGTATTGGATGCTGATTCAGCCGGTTTTTCTTTTTTACCAAAGAAAACTATTACAAACAGTACTCCCAAAAGCAGAGGTACTAACATTAACAATTTGTTTTTGTCCTTCAACGCTTCTTTTAAAAAGTTTCCCATAGCTCCATTATTTTAATTTTTCTTCATCTGTTATTTCTCGTGGTTCCGAATATCGAACTTCCCAGCTTTCGATTTTAACACCGTGAGAGTTTTCACGTGATCGAGATACGTCATATAGAGTAAAGTTCACAGAAATATCACGTGCTACGCTCCCTCTAGCACGATAGCCGGTTTGCGTAAACAGTATATCCCCGGATATCGGAACTGTTTGCATATTGATATGTATATCCTTGATTATAACTCCATAGCGTATATTTTTCTGAATCAAAGAATTAAGCATATTAATATCGTTATATTCGTTGTAAAGCTCTTTTCCTCGATTACCAATCAAATTAAGAGCTAATGTTACGTTATTCTCATAAGTGCTTTCATCGAAGGAGTACCACAGCGAAACAAATGTTTTGATATGATTTTCATATTCATACTTTCGCATCGCTGCGGATTCAATGGCTGCAACATCGTAAACCTGTCCTGAAGTATCAAGTACTAAAGCCTTCGTATAAGCCGCATCTATCTTGTTTGACAAATAGAAGAAACAGACAGTAAATGCAATACCCATAATCAGACAACAGGAAGATGCAACAATCACAGTCGTTTTAAAAGCCTGATCCACTGTTTTAAATTTTGTAAGATTCATATTTATTTATTCTTCGTTATCTATAACACTTTTACCTAATGAAGCAGCAGCCCCTACATTTGTAGCCCCCCCTGCTATCGCTGATCCTGCAATCGCCATCGTTGCAGCAGCAGTTACAATAGATACCGTTTTAGAAATGATTCTACCGGCATCACCATGACCGACTATCTTACTTGCCAACCAGAAACAACAACAATAAGAACCGATCAAAGCAAGATCCATGCCCAAATATTGTAGCTGTTTTGTCGCTTCATCTACTGCGTTGAATGCGTCAGAATCATAAATTGACTTAAATGTAAACCACATTATCTGATTTAAAATATTAATCACAGTAAATACCATACCAACGGAACACAGTGTACCAAACCAATTAGACAGCTGCTTTTGGAATACCGGTAGAATGGAAAATGCAAAAACGAAGGGACCTAATATGACAAGGATCTTTACAATGACAACGCCCAAACCCAATATGATAATTTGTACAATCCCGACCAGCAGTGCGGCTAGAGCATGTAAGAGCATTGCTGCGAAATTGGCAGGATTTAATATTTGGGAGATTTGTTTCAATGTAGATGCACTTTCATCTATTTTATTACCTTGATCTATATTTTGTAGTTCTTTATTCATAGCACCTTCCGGATCTTCCCCCGCAGCGACTTCCGCTTCAAGTGCCGTTTTTTCATTATCGGCTATCATGGTGTGCTGTTCTTCCGCTGATCTGTCTAGAAAAGCCGCAAACTCCTGTGCCCGGACTGAACTTAAAGATGTTGCTTCATTTATTACTTCAAGGGTTCCAACGACAGTTTTTGCGATAGGTGTATATAGCGAAAGACAGAATATTAAAGCAAAACAGCGAGCTATTTCCATCAAATCCGGAAACTTATTTTCATCCGATGTTAAAAGCTGACTAACACCATGATATAGGTAATTATAAGCTATATTACAGATGAAACAAATAACTGCTACACCAAGCGCAATTACCGTCATTTGCGCAGTTAATTCTGTTGTAAGGGAATCATTAATCTGCAATCCCCATAAAAAAGTATCTTGTCCGTTCATAAGGCTAATTAATTAGTATATCGACTAAAAGCAGATAAATTTCCGCTATAATATGTTTTCCCTACATGTTTTCGACTTGCATCTTTTATGATCTCACTTCTTACTATTTCATTAAAAGATTTCATTTCAGCAGAAGCCGTTTCTAAGGCTTCTCTTACCTGTCCGACAAAGGACATTCTTCCCTCACTATTCATGCTGAAATAGTCGGAAACAGTAGCAACCTTAAATAATAGATCTGTGCTCAAATTAAGGTTTACCGTAACTTGTTGGAAGTTTAAAAACTTTAAACAATGATAGCTACCGCCTATATTCATATAAAAACGGTAATCACTACTTAGACAAGCTACATCATCCAACAGTTCAGCAAGTTCTACTAAAGATTGTAGTTGGCGTAGTTGGTCTATCTTTTGTAAATTTTCTCGTATATGTGCAGCATCAATCATTTCATTAAGCTGCTTAACCCATTGCGCTGCATTCGCTCCCCATTCGCCAAGGTTCATTCCCATGTGAGCCGGATCATTAACAACCCATTGCGCACTAGCCTTTTGAACAGAAAAAGAGCTACTTAACAGCAACACAGAAAAAAATAAGAGTATCTTTATTTTCATAATATTATAAATTTATTATCGCAGAATAAACACTATCGCAAATATCAAAGCCACAAACCAAGCGACTAGATATGTTCTTGCATTATCTTTCTTTGTAGCTAAAGCCCAGACTACAAAAATCAGAGAAACGCCTAACATTGCAGCGGTGATATACCCTGCCACACTAAAAGACGTATTGTTAAATTCTCCCGACCATCCTTTTATCTGGTTCAATCCTTCTACAGCATCATTCATATTTTTTTCTCCTTTCTTCTAAATACCGGTTAATAGCAGCATAAGTAGATCCTGTTTCCTCAAAAAGCTGTTTGAGCCTAACCACAGTCGATTGTCTTGAATCAAAAGCGACAGCGGCAAATTCAGATACTTCATTGCGAAAAACATAGGTTTCGTTTCCCAATTTAATGAAGAACTCTCTCCACTTGATCTCATCATCCCTATTTTGCAGACTATCTATCATTACTAGTTCTTCTTCTGAAATAGAAAGAATATCTCGCAGATTGGGCAACTCCTTTCTATAACTTGAATGATCCAGTATTACTTTAGTATCACAGTTTATAAGTATTGAATCCTTGATCGCCGGTGGACAGTTCTTCAGGAACAGTACATTTTGGGCAGCTATCGTTATAGCCCCGTCTTTTTTACGGAATGTACGATACAAATAGGCGATAAAATCACCGAACTTATCATCACTTAAAAAGTCTAGGGCTTCATCGATAATCAATTCCTTATTAACTCCTTCACGCTTCTTGATCTTATCGATAACCATTTGAAGCGTGATAATCGCTACCAAAGGAAAATACTCCTTCTTTGCAGCGTCTTCCATATCAAACGCAATTAAATCATCGTTAACTATATCAATATTTTCAGTTGCGTTCAACAAAAAGGATAGTTCTCCATCCGTGTAAGGTTCTAGTAGTAAAAGCACTTCCTCTATCTCAAATCTACGTTTTTCAAAGTCAGTCATTTTGTAAATAAATACATCTCGCAAGAAATTCCGGTATTCTATCAGATTAGGAAAAATCCTTTCATTTGTTCCATCAACAGAAGAATTATTTACATACTCATAAAATGCGATCACTGATTTTCTAAGAATAGCTTTCTCGGTGGGATCTATAGGCTTATTTTGTTTCCAGATATAGTATAAAAGAGCACAGATCGTTTTAATAAGATCCTCGGCTGCTTCTGCATCTGAAGTATCAATATAAATATATCTACCATTCCGATCACGTTCACACAAGAACGGGTTAAAAGCAAACTGTTTCTGATTTGTAGAATCAAAATATTTACCTCGGTGCAGGCTAATCATAGACCTGTAAGATCCACCGATGTCAATAATTGTAATATCATTACCCAAAGAATAAGACTGATAAATATAGTTGTTTAGCCAAAAAGACTTTCCGGAGCCGGACGGACCGATTACTATTTTATTTCTATTTTTTAAAGCCTTGTTATTCCATAAATTTATCAATGCAGGATTTCCGAATCGGTCATTATACAAATGCCCTTGCAGATCAGAAATATAAATACTATCTTTTTGCAAATAACAAATCGCCTGTTTGGTCGTATTGATAAATCCCCTATAATTGCTCCGAGCATTCCCCGGTATATTAGAAAAAAATAAATTGCACAACTCCGCATTCTCGACATAACAAGAACTTTGGTTCATAAAACTAAATCCCTGCTGTGCCAATGAAATTTTCCGAATTAGAGAAGAACGATCCGGATCATTGATAATCACATTAAAAGCTGTATAAGCTGTTTGATAATCAAAATCCGTAATTTCTTTACAGAAAAGTTCTTGCTGTTTTTGCTTGTCTTTAGCCGGAGGATAAAAGTTAGTCAAATAGTTTAGCCCGTTTTTTTCAGCATTAATAGCCGTTAGCGTAGTATCTGTATCTGTTATCTCTATCACAACATTTACAATGTGATCGAAAGGCAAACCTAGTCCAACCGGGTACAACATAGAACATTTAGACTGTATATTCTCTGGAAGCTCAATCGTACTTCCATACGCTTTTGATTTACCCGTATTGGGTACATTCAGCTCATAAAGATTTTCCCCTTCCACGGTAAGAGAAAGCATCGCTAAATATTCTTGTCCAACCTTCAGATCACCGCTAGGAGTTACCATAATTGGGCTAACTGTTTCTTGAGTAGCGTCTTTTGTTGGTTTAGCATACGAGAGATTAAGATAATCAAAGACAGCATTATTTAAGTCTTTACTATCCATCTTCTTTATCTCAAATTGGGTTATAGAAGATAACCCATTTTCAAAATTCAAGATTTTCGGTTCAATCTCTGATAACCTTTCTTCATAGTTCTTGTAGGGCTGTTTAAAAGGATAATTGAGTTTTTTAAGCAGCGATGTATTAGAAGCCTTTTTTCGCACTCCTTTTTTCAAATCTGTATTGGCAAAAGTGATATACAAATTTGTATAGCAGTTTATTATTTGCTTGTTATTAAAGTGTTTAATACTTTCCGCTTTCAATGGATTAACAGAAAAGTCATTGTTCTTATACTGGCTTACATAGTAAAAGCACTGCTGATGCACCACCGTTGCAGGAGGTAACATCTTAAAAAGCCCCTCTAACCTCTCATGTATATATTTTGCATCTTCCTGCGAAAGAGTAAATACTTCCGGAAGAAACAATCTGTATCCAATGGTTAAATCTCCGCTACCGTTTACTATAACGCTATCCGTTATGGTCTGGATCGGTAGTACAGCCGAAAGATCTATTGATTTATCAGATATAGGAACTTCAGAAGGACGCATAAAAAGTATGGCGAGTAATGTAATGACACCACACAGTAATAATGCCGATATAATAATAAATCCTATCATTTTATTTTGTAATTAGTTACCACATAGTAGATATAAACTCTCTGCAAGAAAAAGCGACAGCCTTAATCTGTATCACGTATTCCGCAGGATTTCAAGATCATTTCTGCTTCATTATAAAATTGAATACCTTATGTTTATCTATTATCTGTTTAGGGGTTGCAGATCTAACCGATAAGCCAGTTAGATAATCCGGATTGCCAGCTTTATGTTCCCGTTTTAGGTTCTTGAATAAGATACCTGAAGCAAAGAATATAGCTCCCATGACACTAACTATGATTACCGGATGCACATGCTTAAATATGCAAACAATTATAATCAAAGCATTTGCCAACATAAATAGACCAAATTGTCCCGACGTTAAGCCAAAGAACTTAATTGGTCTATTTATCTTTCTTATAGTCCTCATTAATCAGATAATAAGGAAAGCTACCATAATAACCGCAACCGCAATGATCCAGCCGAGCAGATACTCCTTGGCGTGGGGATTATTCGTTGCAAGGGAATAGATCACAAATACTAAAGCTATGCCAAGCACGGCAGCTAATACATACTTTGCGATATTAAGAATCGTATTAGAACCTTCTTGCGCTTTCGATTCAACATCGGACAAACTGCTAATTTTTAATGCGCTTTGGGCTTCTACAACTTGAGGAACAACAACAAAAGTCAGCAGGAAAAGCCCTAAAATCATAATAATACGCTTGTGTACACTAACAAAATCTACACTCTTTTTCAAAACTTGTACCATAATCTTAAAATTTTAATTGTTATTTTATACATGTTATTTATATATCAATCTTGCTTAAAGCGGAAAAATCAACACTTTCATATTTGACAAAAACATCATCTGATTTTTCCGAAAGTACTTGATGCTGGAATGGTGGTATCTTACCAGCATAATAGTACGCCCGGTTTGAAATATACATATCCGCTATCTCTCTACTTAATTCTTCATCATCTGAAAGATCCTTTTGAAAAACTATTGTTATGCGTGGAGATAAAACTAGATCAGAATCAGATTTTTTTTCTTCAACTGATAGTGAAGCTGTACACTCCGTTTTCTTTTTACTTCCGGAAAAATAGACCAATCCTAAAATTAGAATTGAAACAATAACTATCGTAACTATCGCCAGATCAAATAATGAATAATTAGTGGCTAGATATTCAGTCATTTGTATATTTATATAAGCGACCATATTAGTATAAATATTACTAATGCAACGATATACGTAATTATAGCTTCTTTCATTTTCTCATGATTAGTTATTATTTTTTTTATAACCGCAAGACCTGCACAGACAAATCCGACACCGGCTAGCATTTCACCACATTGTTTGAATAAGTCAATCAATGCGCTTACATCAGCTGATAATAATATCATAATCAATAAATAAGGACTTTAACACCAAGATTCCAGACTGTATTCCATTTGCTTGCATAGCTAAACGGACTCCAATACTGCTTAACACGTCCAAGTATCGCAACTCGTGGAGATACAAAGTATTCTAATTCAGGCTCGATCTTTAAACCAAGTAAGAAATCATACTTATCATCCTGCTTCTTGTACGCTTCTACACCTGTAAAAAGACCTAGACCTAGGCTAAAATAAAGTGAAGAAAGATTTGTCGCAACTGTTTTGAAATAAGCAGCATCAATATAGTAATCTTTTGCTGTAGAGCTAAAAGAAACTATCGTTGGAACTTCCGCAGTATTGCTTTCATAACTGTAGTTATAAGACTTTTCAAAATAGTTCAAACCTATTTTCCAGTAAGTTGTTCGACTCCTATACTTTGATACTGAAAGGTTTAAGTTAGTATTATTCCTACCAAAAATATTCAACCCATAGTTTACTTCTAGGGCTGAAATACCTACATAATGCCGTTGTGCATAAACACTATGTGTACATGCACATAACACTAGTAATAAAGTTAATTTTAATAATCTCATATTCAGTTTAAAAAAAGGTTCGTTTTAATAAATTTAAAAATCACCTTCTCTATATTTTTCAAAGGCTATGTACGTGCTACTTTTGCCGTAAAAATTATGAAATATGGTTATGCACGTGTATCAA
>NZ_JAMOKU010000054.1:0-36483 GCF_023656845.1 Parabacteroides sp. Y3-G-102
AGGGCGGCGACGTCCGAGCCGAGTGGTACTAATAGCCCGGGACTTTCCTCACGTGAAGGTTGATATATTTTAAGGCGATAAGGCGAAGCTGGTCTCTTCGGATTGATGTCCGGTCAAAATCTTACAAAACGAAATTAAGGTGGCTATAGCACGAGGGATCCACCTCTTCCCATTCCGAACAGAGAAGTTAAGCCTCGTCACGCCGATGGTACTGCGTAACAGTGGAAGAGTAGGTAGCCGCCGTCTTGAAGCAAGGCGACAGCCGATGGAGAGGAGTCAGTCCGTAAGGGGTGACTCCTTTTTTTATATTAAATTTGATGTATTAAATCTATTATCTAATATCATGAAGAAAATCTATTTATTTCTATTTAGTCTGTTTATCTGTAATATCCTTGCGGCGCAAGATCAAGACTATAAAATAGTCAGAGATATCTCTTATACCCAATCGAAAAATCCATATGCGGTGGAACGTTGTAAATTGGATCTTTATTATCCCGAGAACGCAAAAGACTTCCCTACGGTAGTCTGGTTTCACGGAGGCGGCTTGTCGGGAGGTAGCAAATTCATCCCGGAGGAATTGAAGAACTGCGGATTAGCCGTTATCGCCGTAAATTACCGTCTGCTACCCAAAGCCACGTTGAGCGATTGTATCGATGATGCCGCCGCCGCTGTCGCTTGGACATTCAGCGAAATTGAGAAGTATGGTGGGGATAGGCGTAAAATCTTTGTCTCAGGTCATTCCGCTGGAGGTTATTTAACAAATATGGTCGGACTGGATAAGAAGTGGTTGACTAAGTACCGGATAGATGCTGATTCCATCGCCGCATTAATCCCTTTCAGCGGTCATGCGATCAGCCATTTCGCTTATCGGCAGGCGAAGGGGATGAAAGATACCCAACCGAGTATCGACGAGTTCGCCCCTTTGTTTTACGTACGTCCTGACGCTCCTCCATTGATTATCGTCTCGGGCGACCGGGAGATGGAGATGCTGGGCCGCTATGAGGAGAACGCCTATTTTTGGCGTATGATGAAAGTGGCCGGACATAAGAATACTTATATCTATGAGTTGGACGGATATGATCATGGATCGATGGCCGCTCCTGCCTTCCACATCTTAAAGAATCACGTGAATGCGATCTTGAAAGGTTCAGAAACCCGGTAATTCGATAAACTATTTAATTTAATACGTATGGTTCTCTTTTCTTTATTAATGGTCTTGATTTGCTTGAACGCATGTTCTGGAGCGAAGACCTCGGACAATGTAACGGTGTATGTCACGACAAACGATCGTGCGAAAGATTTCGTGAGAAGTGAGATCGCCTTGGGGGACAAACAAGCCGCCTCGCCTTCCGTGATAACGATAGACCCTTCGGTGCGCTATCAGACGATGGATGGCTTTGGCGCCGCCGTGACAGGCTCTACCTGCTATAACTTGATGCGGATGGCTCCCGAGGATCGGACAGCTTTCCTGAAAGAGACTTTCTCTGATACGGAGGGGATGGGGTATAGCTATATCCGTATCTCGATTGGCTGCTCGGACTTTTCTTTAAGTGAGTATACTTGTTGTGACACGAAGGGTGTCGAGAATTTCGCCTTGCAGAGCGAGGAGAAGGAGTATGTGATACCGATCTTGAAGGAGATCTTGGCGATCAGCCCTTCTATAAAAATCTTGGGATCGCCTTGGACTTGTCCAAGATGGATGAAGGTGGATAACTTAAAGGATTTGCGCCCGTTCGAGTCGTGGACTAGCGGACAGCTGAATCCCGCCTATTATCAAGATTACGCTACCTATTTCGTGAAATGGATACAGGCGATGGAGGCCGAGGGGATTCCTATCGAGGCGATAACTCCCCAAAACGAACCTTTGAACCGAGGAAATTCCGCTTCCTTATTTATGGGATGGGAGGAGCAACTCTCTTTCGTGCGTGACGCTCTAGGCCCTAAACTGAAAGAGACTGGCCTCAAGACGAAGATCTACGCTTTCGACCATAATTACAATTACGATAATATGTTGGAGCAGCAAGGCTATCCGATGAAAATCTACGAGGATGAGAATGCCGCTTCTTTCCTGACAGGTGCCGCTTACCATAATTACGGGGGCGACCGGGAGGAGTTGAATAACGTAAACGGCAAGTTCCCCGATAAAGAATTAATATTTACGGAAACTTCTATCGGCATGTGGAATGATGGACGTAACTTAGAGAAACGCTTGATGGAAGATATGGAGGAGACGGCCTTGGGTACGGTGAATAACTGGTGTAAGGCAGTTATCGTATGGAACTTGATGCTGGACAACGAGCGGGGACCGAACCGAGAGGGTGGTTGCCAGACTTGTTATGGTGCCGTGGATATCGATCGCTCGGATTATAAGACGATTACCCGGAATTCTCATTATTATATTATCGGTCATTTATCCTCTGTGGTGAAACCGGGGGCAGTACGGATCGGCTCTAAAGGGTATACGGCTGATGGGATTATGTATTCCGCCTTCGAGAATTTAGATGGAACGGAAGCGCTCGTATTACTAAATAATACGGACGGGACTAAAAATATAACGGTAAACAGCGGCGAACGTTCGTTTACCTACGAGGTTCCCGCTAAAGCAGTCGCTTCTTTTCGTTGGAATCTTTACTAATAAGGAGGGTGTGTTAAAAGTTGGTATTATGGCACGCAGATTTAGCAGATTTACGCAGATAATATATTGATTTTCATATCATAAATCTGCGGTCATCTGCTCAATCAGCGTTATCTGCGTGCCATGTTCACACTTTTGACACACCCCCGAATGTCCAATACTTTATCTATAGTGGCAACAAGCCGGTAGCTTATCATATACGGCTTTATCCGCCTTATCCATATCCGTGTCATGGCCTACTTTAGCGATCGCCTTGCTGATCGCTTTCGGGGAGGTCTTTTGGGGATCGTACTGGAGATGGATCATCTGGGTATCTTTGTCCCAATGAGCGGATAACACACCATTTACCTCTTTTGCCGCTTTCTCGATACGTTCCTTGCACATATCGCAAGAGCCTTTGACACCGAACATGGCATGCTCGGAGGCTACCCCCGTGGCGCTTTGCGCATGCATCATATGCCCCTCATGCCCAATCATAGGCTTGGCGGGCTCGTCGCCGTTATTCATCATGGAAGTTTTTCCCTCCAGCTGTGCGCTGGCGTCTATGGCGAAGACTCCGTTGGTTACGATTTCCTCACCTTCTCGCAAGCCATTCAAGATAACATAAGAGTTACCAAGGGAAGGGCCTAGCTCCACTTCACGCATCAAGAAAGCGGGGGTATTCGTATCCGGTTGCTTTACGTACACGATAGCACGTTTACCCGTCCAGAGCACAGCGGTTTGCGGTACGACGATCTCGTTCTTATAGTTGCGGAGCGGGGCGCTTACGTTTGCCGTGGCGTACATCTCGGGCTTGAGCTCCAAAGAGGCGTTCGGTACCTCTACACGGACCTTGGCGGTACGGGTCGTCGTGTTCAAGATCGGGTCGATGAAAGAGATCTTACCCGAGAACTTCTTGCCGGGTAGCGCTTGCAAGGTAAATTCCACCGGATCACCTTTGCTAAGGAAAGGGAGATCCACCTCGAAAGCGTCGAACAAGGCCCATACCTTCGTGAGGTTCGCCACGTCGAAAAGGATAGCTCCTTGGGATACATAATCACCTTGGCTTACCCGCTTGGACAGGACGATACCGCTCGTGTTCGACTTGATCTCTACAACCGGGGAGATAGAGCCGGACTTCTCGATAGCGGCGATCTGGGCATCTGTCATCTTCCATAAATATAGTTTTTCACGGGCGGCCTGTATCAATTGAGATTGTCCCATGCGGATCGCTTCCAACAATTCTTGCTGGGCGGTGAAAAGCTCTGGGGAGTAGAGGGTAGCGAGGGTCTGTCCGGCACGCACCGTCTCACCCGTGAAATCAACGTTCAAGCTCTCGATGCGTCCGCTTACATGGGCTGTTTGAGATTGCAGGCTACGCTCGTCCGGTACGATCTTGCCGTATAAACGGACTTGCTTGACCGGATTCTGGCGGGATACCTTGGAGGTTTGTACGTCCGCTAAGGCTGCTGCTTCTTCCGAAAGCTGAATGGCGTTGGGATCGATGGCCTTGTCGGAGAAGGAGCTCTTACGTACGGGGATCAAATCCATGGCGCAGATAGGGCATTTACCCGGCTTGTCTTGGCGAATTTGGGGATGCATGGAACAAGTCCACTCGCCGGCCTCGTTCTGTTGGAGGTCGTGGCCATGCGTAGGGTCGTGAACTTCCGTGCCGGTCTCGCTCGCTTGTGACGTATGGCTGTCGGTATCGGAGTTATGGAACAGAAGCCAGCCCAACAAGAGGCCGCCCGCTAGGAACAGGATATATATCAGGTACTTGGATTTTACGGTTTCATTTATATTTTTCATTTTCTTATTCGTTTACAGAGGTGGATATTAATTTTTCGATTCCGGCGATTTGGGTATTATATTCCGCTATCGCTTCGCTTTTCTTCAAGTGATAGTCCAACATTTGTCGCTCCACTTGGATCACGTCGGTCAAGGTCGTACTTCCTGTCGAGAATTCCCGGACGATCAGTTGGTAGGTGGCCAACGATAGATCGTATTGTTTCTGGTACAAATCGATTTTCCGTGCGGCATCTTCCAATTGCTGGGTAATACGGATATACTCGGCTTGCAGTTGGTTCATCGTGTTCTCGTACTTCAACTCGCTGGATTTCCAATAATGCTTGCTTTCCCGTTGCTGTGCGTTATATTTCTTACGGAAGATAGGAAGGCTGATCTTTAGCATGGGCATGAACATATCCTTTCCGTTCATACCGGACATAGAGCCCATAGACATATCCTCTGGTTTCTTCCCGATCAAGGAATACTGGAGGCCGATACCTAGCATGGGGTAACTCATTTTCTTGTCCATCTCCGCCTTGGCTCGGTAAGCGTTTCCTTCCGCCTCCAGCATGGTAAGCATGGGGTTGTTGGAGATGACGTTGTCAAGAGCCATCGACTCACTCCATGAGAGAGGAAGCCGTTCCAACGAGTCGGGGACGGAAATCGGGGTAGCTAGCGACTGATTGAGCAACGTATTAAAAGCAGCCTCGGCCGTTTTCCGTTGCGATAACAAGGAGGCTAGCGTATTCTCCAGTTCTACCTTCTCCATCTGGATTCGCAGTACGTCCGACATTCCGCCCATAGAGTTGCCACTTCCCATAGAGCCTCCACCCATAGGGCTACCGCCGGACATTCCGGACATCGTACTACCGGATGTTCCCGTGCTTTGTACCGTAGGGCTTCCCATGCTACTGCCTCCCATACCCGACATACCTCCACCGGATACGGCGGGAGGAGTCGATGGAGCAGAAGATACGGGGGAGGGTAAGACGGAGGAACCGCCCGCCTTCGCCGACGGAGCGGAGAAGCGGTTCAATGCCAACTGTTCCAACTGGTCTAGCAGACGAAGGTTCGCCTGCGTATTTTTATATTGCTCGCTGATATTGCAAAGCTGGTACCATTGACTCTTCACCTCGTAATACAGGTTGTTGCGACTGTTACGGAATTGTTCGTAAGCCATCCGGGCCATCTCGGTCGCCTCGTTGCGGGCCGCCTTCCGGGTACCGAACCAAGGGAACATTTGCATCAAGGTGAAATCCGCTATTTGCTTTCCGGACAAGATCTCCATCGGTTTCAGGAAGAAACCGATCTCCAGTTCCGGGTCCGGATAGGCTCCGGCTTGCGGGACTTTCTCCAAAGATGCCTTATACAGGGAGAAGTCGGCGTTGATCTGCGGATTGTTACGTGCTGCCAGTTCCAGATAATAGCCTAAACTATCGGCCGGCTGGGAGTAAGCGAAAAGGACGTTTAGCATCCCCAGTACACCTGCCATGATGATTGATCTGATTCTTTTATATCTCATAAGTCGTTACCTCCTCTTGAATTTTATTCTTTTGTTCTTTCTTTATAGCGTTCTCCCGCCACCAGCATTGCAGGACGGGAACGACAAACATGGTCATACTCTGGATCAGCATTCCTCCGAACGTAGGGATAGCCATCGGTACCATGATATCCGCCCCCTTACCGGTAGAGGTAAGTACGGGGAGTAAAGCGATCAGGGTAGTGGCTGTAGTCATGGCCGCTGGGCGTACCCGTTTCAGTCCGGCGGCTACTACCGCTTCCCGGATATCGTGCTTAGTGCGGGGGTCTCGCTCGAGGAATACATGATGGATGTAGGTTCCCATCAATACCCCATCATCCGTAGCCACACCGAACAAGGCGATGAAACCGACCCAGACTGCCACGCTCAGATTGATCGTGTGCATCTGGAAAAGATCCCGCATATTCTCTCCGGCGATGGAGAAGTTCATGAACCAATCCTGTCCGTAAAGCCATAGCAAGATAAAACCTCCGGCGAAGGCCACGAACACCCCGGAGAAATGGATCAGTGAGGCAGTGACCGTCTTGAATTGAAAGTATAGAACCAGCAGGACGATCAACAAGGAGAGGGGAACGACGATCATCAGCCGGCTGGTGGCACGCTCCTGCTGCTCGTAATTGCCGGCGAACTTATAGGATACACCGGGATCAAGGTTCAACTCGCCCTCCTTTATCTGTTGCTCAAGGATGCGGGAAGCCTCTTTCACGACATCCACTTCCGCCTTCCCCGCCAGTTTGTCGAAGATGACGTAGCCTACCAAGAAAGTGTTCTCGCTTTGGATCATCTGCGCTCCACGGGTATAGTTGATATCGGCAAGCTCTTTAAGCGGGACTTGCGCCCCAGTGGCGGTCGGTACGAGGATCATACCTAGCGCCTCTGGATTATCTCGAAGCTCACGAGCGTAGCGTAGGCGCACCGGGAAACGTTCCCTGCCTTCCACGGTGCGGGTCAGTACCATGCCACCGACAGCGGCACTTAATATCTCTTGCAAGTCCTCCACGTTTACGCCGTAACGGGCCATATTCTCACGGTTCAGTTCGATCTCCAGATAAGGGGCGCCTACCGCACGGTCGTAAAATACGGAAGAGGGGATAACGGAGGGTACCTCTTTCAATGCCTTCTCGATCGCCTTTCCGGCTTTCTCGATCGTCTCCAGATCCGGGCCATACACCTTGATACCCATCGGGGCACGCATACCGGTGGATAACATGACGAGACGGGCCTCGATAGGCTGCAGCTTCGGGGCGGAAGTCAATCCCGGAAGATGGGTGACGTTCACGATCTGTTGCCAGATATCGTTCGTGTTCTTGATCTCCGGTCGCCATTGGCGGAAGTAATCGCCTTTAGCGTCTGGGATCAGGCTGTCTGAGGGAATCAGCCGGAAACCGTCTTTGGGGTTATATACGCCTCCATCTTTTAGGAGATACTCCCCTTGCCGGTTTACCTTGAAACGTTCCCTTTTCTCGTCCTCATTCAGGATATATTCCGGACGGTAGTTGATCGTATTCTCGAACATCTGTACCGGCGCTGGATCGAGGGCGGAGTTTACACGGCCCCATTTACCGATGGCGGTCTCCACCTCGGGGATAGAGGCCAGCCGTTTGTCGAGCGCCTCTATATAATCAAGGTTTTGCTCGATACCGGAATGCGGCATGCTAGTCGGCATCAGTAGGAAAGAACCTTCGTTCAGGCTAGGCATAAACTCCTGTCCGATGCCTCTCCATATCCAGAAACCGAATACGATGGTAGCTCCCGGAATCAACATGAATTTCCAGCGGTTATCCAAGCACCAGCGCAATATCCTCTCATAATAAATAACGAGCAGCCACAGGATGCTTAGGATGATGGCTACGCAACCCGCCACGAACAATATATTGGCGAGCATCCCTTTTTGCGGCCCCATCGGCAACCATTCCTCGGATAGGTAATAGATCGTGACAAAGAGGGTGATACCGATATTGATATAAGTGCTCATTTGAGGCTTCTTCCAATAACCGGACAATAGATTATTCACCCCGACTGCCGTTAGCCCGATAGCCGGAATACTTCCATAAATAATAAGTAAGGCGATTCCGGCCACGATCAACAGGTAATTCAGTATTTTCCGTATCTGCCTTGAATGGATCTTTATCGAGAATAACCAATACGATAGGGAAGGAAGCAAGATCAATCCCAGCACGAAGGCGGAAGCCAAAGCATATGTCTTGGTATAGGCCAAAGGCGAGAACATCTTCCCTTCCTGCGCCTCCATGGTGAAGACGGGGAGGAAGCTGACGATCGTCGTGATCATCGCTGTGCTGATTGCCCCGGACACCTCGCTTACCGCCTTATAAATAAGGTTGACAAACGCCTTTCCCCCCTGTATATGTCTGTTCTCGGGCATCTCCCGGTAACGGATGATACTTTCCACGAAGACGACCCCTACATCCACCATCACGCCAATGGCGATCGCTATGCCCGATAAAGCCACGATATTCGCCGCTATCCCCGTATAACGCATGATGATGAACGTGGCGAGCACCGCTATCGGTAGCATACTGGCGATAACGATAGAGGCCCTCAGATTGAGTACCAGCACGATGATGACGATCACGCAGATCAATATCTCGTGGGAGAGGGCGGTCTCCAACGTCCCGATCGTCTCCTTGATAAGCCCCGTACGGTCGTAGAACGGCACGACGGTTACCTTGGAGACCGTCCCGTCCACCAGTACCTTTTGGGGCAATCCCGGCTCCATCTCCTTGATCTTCGCCTTTACGTTATTGATAACCTCCAAGGGGTTGGAGCCATAGCGGGCTACGACCACTCCGCCCACGGCCTCCACACCCTCCTTGTCCAGCCCTCCCCGTCGGGTTCCGGGGCCGATATTCACGAACGCCACGTCCGATATGCGAACCGGCACGCCTTCCCGAACGGTGACGACGGCATTCTCTATATCTTTTACATTCTTGATATACCCCAAGCCCCGGATCAGGTACTCCACCTTGTTGATCTCCATCGTCTCGGCGCCGATATCGAGGTTGCTCTTCTTGATGGCGCTCATGATATCCATCACGGAGACGTTGAAGGCGTACATGGCATCCGGGTTCAACTCGATCTGGTACTCCTTCACGAAACCGCCCGCCGAGGCAACCTCGGATACCCCCTCGGCGGAGGATAAGGTGTACTTGACGTAGAAATCCTGTATCGTACGCAACTCCTCGGCGTTCCAGCCTCCGGTAGGTTTACCGGTCTTGGGGTCCCGTCCTTCCAGCGTATACCAATAGATCTGCCCGAGGGCGGTAGCGTCCGGTCCCAAGGTAGGCTGTACGCCTTCCGGCAAGGTTCCCGGAGGCAGGGAGTTCAGCTTCTCCAATATACGGGAACGGCTCCAGTAGAACTCTATATCGTCATCGAAGATAATGTATATGAAGGACATCCCGAACATGGAGGAACTACGGATCGTCTTCACTCCCGGGATACCTAAAAGAGAGGTGGTCAGCGGATAAGTGATCTGGTCCTGTATATCCTTCGGCGAGCGGCCCATCCATTCTGTGGCCACGATCTGCTGGTTATCGCCGATATCGGGGATGGCGTCTACCGGAATCGGATTCCGGGGAATGATCCCCCCGTGCCAATTGAAGGGAGACGTGGAGATGCCCCATACGATAATCAGCACTAGTAAAAGTAAGGTTACCACCCTGTTCTCAAGGAAGTAACGAATGATTCTATTTAACATTTGAATGAGCTTTTATGATTTGAAAACATATGAGAACGCTTATTTGTTCGTCTTTGAAGGCAAGCGATCACATGAGTACTCGTGATGCTTTACGCCAGTACTCGCAATGGATTACTCCAGTATTTGCAATGGATTACTCCAGTACTTGCGGTGGATTACTCCAGTACTCGCAATAGATTACGCCGGTACTCGTGCGTAAACAGACGTAAATCGCCTTTTAAAAAGGAAGCCTATACGCTAAATCAAAAAAGTACAATGATGGACGAATAACGGGATAGCGCTATTCTCCTTGGGTGGATTAATAAAGGGATTGGAACGTGTTGTCTCGTCTCGCTCGGCGATCTTATAGGAGTCGAGTAGATCGAACAACAAAACTACAGCGACAGGAGCGGACAATTGCACGAGCGTATTCGCCACATCCTGATCGACGGATAACTTAACATATTCCGTCTCGGTAGAGCAGCACTTATGGGACGTGCCCGCCTCACCGCAACTGGGGCAAGTGTCAAGATACTGCAAACTCACCTCCGCCAACTTACCCATACAATAATGGTAATTCAGCGCCAACCCGGAGGAAACCCCGAGGTAAAGAACAGCGAGTATGAACAATAAAAATCTTCTCATCCCAAGTAATATATTCCGCAAATATATGAATATTTTTTGAACGGGCAATAGGGTGGAAAAAGTGCTCGTAGGGTTGTTAAAATCAGAACCTTTTCTTTATAGCCTTGTTCAAGGTAGGTAATTAATCTAAACAAAACACATTTATGAGACTATTTGTACAAGGAGCAGTATTACTGCTAGGTATGGGATTCTTATCGGCTCCCGCTAAGGCTCAAAAGGTGGTCATCGAGGATGACGTGCCAAATTCGATAGTCCTTGTCAGCCAAGACAAGGCAGGTGATGAAATCGTGAGGATAATGAATGAGACGCAGAGCCCTCGTTTCCACGACCCGAAAGCCCCCCGCTTCGTATTGACCGATCGTAAGGGACGTTTCGCCTTGGGTATCGGCGGTTACGTGAAGGCTACGGCGGAGTATGATTTCGGCGGGATTTCGGATGATGTCGATTTCTATCCGTCCATGATCCCGAATGGTGGGCAGAACTACGTCCGTAACCAGTTCCAGATGGACGCTACTACCAGTACGATATTCTTGAAATTAATGGGTCGTACCAAACACCTCGGGGATTTCGTCGTGTATACGGCGGGTAACTTCCGGGGAGGCAGCAAGGTCTTCGAGCTCCAGAACGCCTATGTGTCTTTCCTTGGTTTCACGATGGGTTACGATTATAGTACCTTCATGGATCTGGCCGCCCTTCCGCCCTCGATCGATTATGCGGGGCCTGCCGGACAGGTTTTCAGCCGTGCCACCCTGTTACGCTATGAGCGTGCTTTCGGTAAGGGATGGAAAGCGGGTGTAGGTATCGAGATGCCAGTGGTGGATGGCATCACGAACCAAAGCGTGAATATCAGTAACCAACGTATGCCGAACTTCCCTGCCTATATCCAATACGCTTGGAATAAGAGCAGCCATATCCGTGTAGCTGGTATCGTACGTAATATGACGTACGAGAACTTGGTGGCGCAACGGGCCGAGTCTAAGGCCGGATGGGGCGTGTTTGCCGCCTCTACGTTCAATGTGACGAGCAAGCTGAACTTCTACGGTCAGGCTACTTACGGCCGGGGGATCAGCCAGTTCTTGAATGATATCAGTAATCTGGACGTGGATCTGGTTCCGGACCCCGAGGCCAAAGGCAAGATGCAAGTGCTTCCGATGATGGGTTGGTACGCTGGCTTGCAGTATAATATCACGCCGAAGGTATTCGTCTCCAGCACCTATAGCCAGACTCGTTTATACAGCGAGAATGATTACCCGGTTACCCCGTCGGATCAATACCGCTACGGTCAATACTTGGTAGCCAACATTTTCTGGAACGTGAACGCTAATCTGCAAGTCGGCGCCGAGTACTTGAGAGGCTGGCGTACCGATTTCAACGATATGACCCGCCACGCCAACCGACTTAATGTTTCCGCTCAATATAACTTCTGATAATGTAGCGTTTTGTTGATGTGCCACACCGGGGGATTCTTGGTGTGGCATTTCTTTTCGAGGCGATTGGCAGGTCTGCGATTAATAGATGTTCGCCATGCTAATCAGCGGCTCATACAGCTTCTCGATATCCTGCGAATCGATCTCGATTTCTACTTGATCACCGGGGATAAGAGTCTGTCCGGCGGGAGCCAAGTCCTTGCGATCCCGGTGAATAGTCTTGATGATACAACGTTGGGGGAGGGTGAGGTGATCTACCTCCTTCCCGTCGAAATAGGCACCTGTCATGATCTCTACGAACAGGCTGGAACGCCCTTCGGTACGGAAGGCTGGAGTCGAGATCATCTCGTCGTAGAGAACCACGTTAAAAGGTTTTATCTGTAGCATTTCCGTGAAGTAATACGTAAGCCCGCCGACAATGATAGAGGGGTAGAATACGTCCAGATGCCCGGTTATCTCCGTAATCAAGACGATACCCGTCAGCGGTGTCCGGACTACCGCCACCAAGAAACCTACCATGCTGATTAACATGATATAGCTGATGCTCTCCGTTTCAATGAAACCATACTTCACCAATAATAAGGCGATGATCTGCCCGAACAATCCCCCGGTAACTAGTGTAGGGATGAAATTCCCTCCCGGCAGTCCGGAGGAGAAAGAGAGAGACGTGAATATCAAGTGGATGAGCATCATCGCCGCTATCCATAAAACGGGGTGATATCCATGCATCGCTTGCATGATAAGGAATTGCTCGCCTCCTCCTGTCAAGTCGATCTCCGTCAATGAGATCGTATACGCTATGATAAGCAGGTACAACATCTTCATATAAGGAGGATGCTTCAGTCTGGTAAAGAAATCCTTGCACCAAAGGGTAAACATCGAGTAAATTTTCCCGAAGACGGAAATAACCACGGCCAGAAATAAGAACAACTTCAGTTGATCTATAAAAGTAGCCTGCGGGGCAATAGCGCTAATCTGCGAGTAGGGGTTGAAGGGGAAAATCAAGCTCGCTACGCCTCCCGCCACGACCCCTGCCAGCAAGGTGGTAATGGCGGTCTTGGGAGCGTCGAACCGTTCGATGGACTCGATCACCAAAAGTGAGGAAGCGAGGGGAGCGGCGAAAGCGGCGGCCAATCCGGCACCTGCGCCGGCGGCCAAAAGTTGCTTGCGCTCTCCAGCCAATACGTGTCCCCATTTGGAAATGATATTCCCCACGTAAGATCCGATCTGTACGCACGGCCCCTCACGACCAAGGGACAGGCCGGCGCTGATCGCTAATATCCCTCCCGTGAACTTGGCGATTAATTGTGTCAATGGGTTTTTATAAGTGATCCTGCCATTGATAACCGCCCGTGTCTGGGGAATGCCCCCACCGGTAATCAGCGGCATCTTCTTGACCATCCAATTCACGCAAAGCAATATACCCCATAGCGTGAAGAAGAACAAAACATGGAAATACCAAGGGTAATGACCGTCGAAAAAAAGTTTCCGGCTATTGAATAACTGCTGGAGCAGATAGTGATAAGGTACCGCTACCAACCCGGTCAGCAATCCCACGAAAATGCTTACAAAATAAAGTCTGGCGTCAATAAGTTTCAATTTCCAGATCCGCCAGCGCCTCAATTTTGTTATATCTAAGAGATCATTATCCATCGGACTCACCTTGTTTTCGTTTCCTGTTACAACAACCAAGGTAAATAAGAGGTTTAAAATCTCATTCCATTGAACCTTTTTTAAAAAGCCTTGTTATTAAGATATAGTGTTTTTCATGGTATTAGAATTAAGTTAGATTAGGTTATCCGTCTTGTTCGTGAGAATAGGGCGGTTTTCCTGTTTATAGGGGTTTGTACTTTGAGGCGGTTAGGATTTCTTGGGCGTCGTTGTTTTGCATCAACGCCTCCGGGGTAGATCCCGTCTCCTTCATGTACTGGTTGATGATCTGCCAGCCTATCCAAGTCCCGATATTCCCGGGAGCGTCGTTCTCGGGGAAAATGGCCGGGGTATCCTCGAAATACTGGGAAGTTATCAGTTGATCCGGGGTATAAAGATGCTTGCGCTCGATGATTGCTTTCCAGATTGTTCCTTCGTTGTCCTTGCACCAGTTGTAGGCCTGTTCGGTGTATCCCATTAGCTCGGCGGCATCGGGAACGCCTAGGGCTTGCGAGAGCAGGTATTTGATTTTTCCCTCGTAAATCATCCGGTCCAGCAATACGTTCTCTTTTCCCGCGAAAGGATATTCGGACATGAGCCAACCCGCCAGATAATCCGGGACTACAAGTCCACGTTGCATTTTCAATTTCTGGGAGTCATAGAAGAAATCCTGATACAAGGGATAGTCCTTTCCCATATACTTATCGATGGAAAGGGAAAGCAGGCTATCGCCTACCAATACGTTCTGGTTGAAACCAGATACATGCATATAGATAGCAGGGATCTGCATCGAGGGGAAATTCTCCTTTAGATAGGCGAATCCGTACCCCAAGGATTTCTCGATATCCTCCACGAAATCATATTGGGTGATAGCGTCACGATACAAGCCTTTCAAGGTAGGCTCCGAGTAATAATTCCGCATTTTCTCGAAGAAGCCGGGAGTCTCGATGGTTTGCAGGTTTAATATGCCTTTCCCGATGATATCCAGCATTTCCGGGTATTGTTTGATTAGTTCGGGTTGCAAGGTGGTATCTCCCGTATCGATCAGCCGGAATAAATCCTTGTCAAAACGATTGATATGCAGGGGTTTGACGGTGGCGTAGTTGATTGTATTTGTGTTTTGCCCGTTGCAGCTCAATAGCGTAGCGGACAAAATGCAGGCCATGATGAGTTTTGTAACCATATCTCTTCGTATAATAATGTAATATGATAAGAAACGGATCGCATGGGGTAATATTGTGTGACTGGCATCTTATTACTACCTTTGCCTCCCTTTTATTTAAGATTCATCATGCGATATACGAACAAACAAATTCTAAAGATCACGTATCCGGTATTAATCAGCTTGCTCATGGAGCATATGATCGGATTGACGGACACCGCTTATCTGGGACGTGTCGGCGAGGTTGAGCTAGGTGCCTCTGCCTTGGCAGGAGTCTATTATCTCGTGATTTATATGCTGGGCTTTGGTTTCAGTGTAGGCGCTCAGGTGCTGATGGCACGTCGTAACGGTGAGGGGGAGTATAAGCGGATCGGCGAGGTTTTCACGCAAGGCGGGCTATTCCTTTTTCTGCTGGCGGCGGTGTTGTTTACGGCCTCTAATCTGCTTACGCCCTATCTGCTCCACCGGATGATCGGCTCGGAAGAGGTGTATCGGGCGACGATGAGTTATCTGGACTGGCGGGTGTACGGGTTCTTCTTCTCTTTTATAGCGGTGATGTTCCGTGCGTTTTACGTGAGTACGACGAATACGAAGATCTTGACGGCCAATTCGGTGGTGATGGTGCTTACCAACGTGGTCTTGAACTATATCTTGATATTCGGTAAGTTCGGGTTCCCCGCTTTGGGGATAGCGGGTGCCGCTATCGCTTCCTCGATCTCGGAAGCTGTTTCCGTATTGTTCTTCGTGATTTATACTTGGAAGAAGATAGATTATAAAAAATATGGTCTGTTCCGTTTTACGAGAGTGGATTTTAGGATGCTGGGACAAATACTTAGTGTCTCTATCTGGGTGATGATCCAGCATGGGATCGCTTTTGGAGGATGGTTTATCTTCTTTATCGCTATGGAGCATCTGGGTGAGCGGCCGTTGGCGATTACGAATGTGGTACGTAGCATCTCCTCGTTCCTATTTATGTTCGTGAATGCTTTCGCCTCCACGAACAGCTCGCTGGTAAGTAACTTGATCGGTGCCGGGGAGTCGGACCGGGTGCTTCCGCTTTGCCGGAGGATGATCGGGCTATGCTATGCGTTCGTGCTACCGATCGGTATCTTGATCGCTATGTTCCCGTCTACCGTATTGCGTATTTATACGGATAACCCGGACTTGATCGCTAGCTCGATCTCCTCGTTGTGGGTGATGCTGTCTTCTTATCTCTTCGCTGTTCCCGGTTTTATTTATTTCTTTAGCGTATCGGGGACAGGCAATACCCGCCGTGCGCTGGAAATCGATATGGCTAGCATATTCGTGTACGTATTATATATATTGTATGTCGCCGTATGGTTGCGTGCGGACGTGGCGGTTTGCTGGACTACGGAGTATGTATATAATATCATGATCCTTTCTTCTTTCTTCTATCTATGGAAAGGAAATTGGCGTAACAAGAAAATCTGAAGACTTATCTTTTGATTAGTACGGTAATTCGTAAGGATAAATCAAAAAAGACCATCTTGGCATTCACGTTCTGTGTGATATGGCGTTCCGCTTTCGCCAATTCTTCCATCAAATCGATCACGTTTCGCTCGTTGACGAAAGGGGAGAACTTAACGGAGAAGCTAGCCTCGTCCAGATTCATATAATTAAGTTCCGGCGATTGGAACCGGTACATGAAGTTCTCCCGGATCAAATGCTGACAATAGGAGAGGAAGTTTTTCTGTCGTTCCCGTCCGATCCCTGCCATGACGTCCGCCATCGCTTTCATGCCTTTTACGTTTCGTGCCCATGAGTTTCGCATCATGGCCTTGAATTGCTCCAGAAAGAATTTATTTTCCTCGCCCAAGCTAATCGCCTCCATCGCCTTGATAAAACTTCCGGAGGAGAGGTGAGCGACGTGTTTAGCGTCGTCGGGCGAAAGCCCGAAACGGGATACCATGGCATTCATGATCGCATCGGTCTCAATGGGACGGATGTGGATGCGTTGCGCACGGGATTGGATGGTCCCGAGGATAAGGTCCGGTGTCTCGGATACCATAAGAATAACCGTTCTCATAGGAGGCTCCTCTATGATTTTCAGAAGCTTATTGGCACAAGTAGGATGCAGTTTCTCCGGCAACCAAACTATCAAGATACGATATTCCGCCTCATAAATCTTTAGGCTCAGTTTATGGATAATCTCATCGCTTTCCTTGGAATAGATGATGGCTTGTGAGTTTCCGGCCTCGATATAATCCAGCCATTCATCCATATTGAAATAGGGATGTTCTTTGAGGAACCCACGCCATTCACTGAGATAATCATCGCAGACCTCTTTCTTTTTCTCTTTCTTGGCTACGATCGGGAATACAAAATGTAAATCGGGATGTGCCAATTCGTCATATTTGAGGCATGACGGGCAACGTCCACAAGCGTCCGTGTCCGTCCGGTTCGTACAATTCAGATAACGGGCGTAAGCCAAAGCCAGCGGAAACGCCCCGGCTCCCCCTTGCTCTGTGAATAACTGTGCATGGGGTACGATCCCCGTCCGAGCCGATTGTCTCAACCGTTCCTTCACTTCCTCTTGCCCGATGATATCTTTAAAATACATGAGATATTTCCTTTTCTATAGAATAATGAACGAAGTTACGGAAAAGTATTCAGATATCAAAAAGCGCGAGGTTTTGTAAATATCAATTGACATATGTAGAGTAAAACTAAGAACGGATACAATACCAAGTCAAGTCCAATAAAGAATATGTATTTCATTACCTTAGAATTTTAAAAATAACCATACTTAGTACATGATTGTTCAATCGTGTACTTCTATTAGACAACTCAGCGTATAAAAACCCCTATTGTATTTCAATAAATTTCTTTCGCTATTTTGTAAACGCTATCCGAGGCCATCATTGTGTAGAAATGTAAGCTCGGTACACCATGAGCGATCAGATCCTTGCACTGCTGTATACACCATTCCACACCCACCTCTTTCGCTTCCGCATCATCTTTACATTTACGTAATTCTGTTGCGAAAGGCTCCGGGATATCCGCACGGAATATCTTCGGAAGAACCGTTAATTGGTTCTTGAAAACGATCGGTTTGATACCGGGGATGATGGGAACCGTGATGCCTTCCGCACGGCAACGATCCACGAACGCATAATATTTTTCATTATCGAAGAACATTTGGGTTACCAGATATTCAGCGCCATTTTTTACTTTCTCCTTTAAATAATAGATATCAGATTCCATATTGGGCGCTTCCTCGTGCTTCTCCGGATAGCAAGCCATGCCGTACGAGAAGGGAGTCTCTATACCGTCTATCTTGGAACCGTCTAATGCGATACCTTCGTTGAAATGATTTACCTGCTGCTGTAAATCAGTCGCGTGATCGTGGTATAACTCCGGGTTTTGCTGGGAGGCCTCTAAGGTCTTTATATCTCCCCTTAATATTAAGAGGTTGTTTACGCCAAGGAAGTTCAAATCGATCAAAGCGTATTCCGTCTCGTCTTTCGTAAAGCCTTTACATATAATATGGGGTACGGCGGGAATACCGTATTTATTCTGGATAGCCGAAGCGATCGCTACGGAGCCCGGACGTTTACGGATGTTTACTTTCTGGAAACTTCCGTCTGGTAAGGTTTTATAGACGAACTCGCTATGGTGGGAGGTGATATTTATGTATTTAGGGTCGAATTCCTTCAACTTGTCAATTACATTATACACCTTCTGGATACTGTTACCTTTCAGCGGCGGTAATATCTCGAAAGAAAAAGCGGTACTCTTACTATGCCTTATCAGATCAATGACTTTCATATTTTAATTATTTTTGACGCGAATGTAGCAAAAATCTTGGTAACATAGATTTTAATCCGCTATTTGTATATATCCATGCCACGGCTCTTTCATTTACCCATCCGTTTCGGCAGGCCGGAATGCATGAATCTCAAGTGAAATTCCGCACAATAAGTTTACGAGAGAAAATTGTGTATAAGAATCTGATAATCAGTATTTAAAAAACAGGATAATCTTTCTGCGAAAACACGTACATGTTTTTGGAAAAAGTCGTACGTGTTTTCCGGAAAGGTCGTACGTGTTTTCCGGAATCCTTCCACCGAAAACAAAAGCGCATGTTAAAATTTACAAGAAACCCCACTTTAACGAAATGTTAAATGAAAAAGCCGTGGCCTTCCGCTTGCTTTTTTTAGTTTATAGGCCGAACTATATATAAATTAGCGTATATTTGCGGTACACAAAATCTCCCATAGCGACGGCTATGGGCGTTTTTGCTTTTGAGCGATATTATTAACAGTGTAATTTGTTAATTTTAAACTAATTACAGCAAATTGTATAGATATGGAAAATTTAAATTGGTCTGAGCTGGGATTTGGTTATATCAAGACAGACTACAATGTAAGATGCTACTATCGTGACGGCAAATGGGGTGAGTTGGAAGTTTCTTCATCCGAGATTATCAATATTCACATGGCCGCTACTTGCTTGCATTACGGACAAGAGTCTTTCGAGGGCTTGAAGGCCTTCCGTGGAAAAGACGGTAAGATCCGTGTATTCCGTATGGATGAGAACGCTAAACGTATGCAATCTTCCAGCCGGGGTATCAAGATGGCTGAGTTGCCTGTAGAGATGTTCGAGGAAGCTGTACGTAAGGTCGTGAAATTGAACGAGCGTTTTGTTCCTCCTTATGAGAGCGGTGCCGCTTTATATATTCGTCCGTTGATGATCGGCTTGGGCGCTCAGGTGGGTGTGAAGCCGGCTCCCGAATATATGTTTATGATATTTGTCACTCCGGTAGGTCCGTATTTCAAGGGTGGATTCCAGCCCTCGAAGGTGTGCGTGCTTCGTGAGTATGACCGTGCGGCTCCTAACGGGACAGGTACAATCAAGGTCGGTGGTAACTATGCCGCTAGCTTGGTAGCCGGCGAGATCGCTCATTCCAAGGGATACGCCGCCGTATTGTATCTGGATCCGAAAGAAAAGAAATATCTGGATGAGTGCGGTCCGGCTAACTTCTTCGGAATCCGTGGCAATAGCTATATCACTCCGCAATCCCACTCGATCTTGCCCTCGATCACGAACAAGAGCTTGCAGCAATTGGCCGAGGATATGGGCTTGACGGTAGAGCGTCGTCCGGTTCCTTTCGAGGAGATCGCTACGTTCGACGAGGCTGCCGAGTGTGGTACCGCCGCGGTTATCGCCCCGATCTCACAAATCGACGATTTGGATGAGAACAAATCTTTTGTTATCGCCAAAGACGGCAAACCGGGTCCTGTTTGCGAGAAACTATATCATAAGCTACGTGCCATCCAGTATGGTGACGAGCCGGATACTTACGGATGGATCTCGATCATTGAATAATATCTTTTGTTTCGTAAGGACTGGAGTGCGCTCCGTCTTTACGAGACAGAATACGTTGATAGGCAATTGTTAGTTTGAACTTTACTTTTTGCAATAAAATTGCAATCTCCGCATTGCAAATGAGAAAAGATGTTTATCTTTGCATCGGTAATTCCAAATTTTCAATTACCAATTATGTAGGTGGAAGCATTCTTTAAAACACATAAATATCTGGTAGAGCATCTGTATTCTCCGGTACGAAGGGGATTGATGGATGAGATCAATTGGGAGGATCGGTTGATTGGTATTAAAGGTTCGCGAGGAGTCGGAAAGACCACTTTCTTGTTAGACTATGCCCGTGAATATTTTGGTGCCGATAATAAGGAATGCTTATACATTAACTTAAATCATTTCTATTTTACGGAACGCACACTCGTTGATTTCGCCGCCGAGTTTCGGGCTAAAGGTGGAAAGGTGCTGTTGATAGACCAAGTGTTTAAGTATTCCAATTGGTCGAGAGAGTTGCGGTATTGCTATGATAATTTCGAGGACTTGAAGATCGTTTTCTCCGGCTCATCGGTGATGCGTCTGAAAGAGGAGAACCCGGACCTGTCCGGCAAGGTGGTATCGTATAACCTCAGGGGGTTCTCGTTCCGTGAGTTCTTGAACTTGATGTCCGGGAACCAGTTTCCTGCGTACACGTTCGATGAGGTAGTAGAGAATCATCAGGAAATCGCCAAACGTATTTGCTCGGTCGTAAGGCCGATGGCTTATTTCCAAGATTATCTCCATCATGGTTTCTATCCGTTCTTCTTGGAAAAGCGCAACTTCTCCGAGAACCTGCTGAAGACCATGAACATGATGCTAGAGGTGGACGTGTTATACATAAAACAAATCGAACAAAGCTATCTGCCAAAGCTACGCAAACTACTCTACTTATTGGCTACGAGTGCCCCTTGTACCCCAAACGTGAGTCAGTTGAGTAAAGATATCGAGACATCCCGGGCTACCGTGATGAACTATATCAAGTATTTGACAGATGCCCGTTTGATGAGTATGCTGTATCCGGTGGGCGAATCCTTTCCGAAGAAACCCTCCAAGGTATATATGTATAACTCGAACCTGATGTACCCCATCCGCCCGATGGAGGTAAATGCCGGGGCGGTGCGTGAGTCGTTCTTTTATAACCAACTATTGAAAGACAATGAGCTGAATGAAGGAAATAAGAACGCCCACTTTCTGGTGAATATGATGTATAATTTCCGGATCGAGGAAAATATGAAAGTGAAGAACAATCCGGATATGTACTATGCTGTCGATAAGACCGAGATCGGGGAGGGGAACATGATCCCGCTTTGGTTGTTCGGTTTTCTATATTGAGTAAGGATATTTTTTAATACTAATAGTTTATAGGTCTATGACAAAACAGAAGAAATTTTTAACCTGTGATGGTAACCAGGCCGCTGCTCATATCTCGTATATGTTCAGCGAGGTAGCTGCGATTTACCCCATCACTCCGTCGTCTACAATGGCTGAATATGTAGATGAATGGGCTGCAGCCGGACGTAAGAATATTTTCGGCGAGACTGTAATGGTACAGGAAATGCAATCAGAGGGTGGTGCCGCAGGTGCTGTTCACGGTTCATTGCAAGCGGGTGCCTTGACAACAACCTACACTGCTTCTCAAGGTTTGTTGCTTATGATCCCTAATATGTACAAGATCGCCGGTGAATTGCTTCCTTGCGTTTTCCACGTATCCGCTCGTACATTGGCTTCTCATGCGTTGTGTATCTTCGGTGACCATCAAGACGTGATGTCTGCTCGTCAGACAGGTTTCGCTATGTTGGCTGAGGGTTCCGTACAGGAGGTTATGGACTTAGCCGGTGTCGCTCACTTGGCTACGATCAAGTCTCGTGTGCCGTTCGTGAACTTCTTCGACGGTTTCCGTACCTCTCACGAGATCCAGAAGATCGAGGCTTTGGAGAATGAGGACTTGGCTCCGCTTATCGACCAGAAGGCCTTGGCTGAGTTCCGTGCCCGTGCCTTGAATCCGGAGAGACCGGTCGCTCGCGGTATGGCCGAGAACCCGGATCATTTCTTCCAGCACAGAGAATCTTCCAACACGTACTACGAAGCAGTTCCCGCTATCGTAGAAGAATATATGAACGAGGTTTCCAAGATCACAGGCCGTAAATACGGTTTGTTCGATTATTACGGAGCTGAGGACGCTGAGCGTGTGATCATCGCCATGGGTTCTGTTACGGAGGCCGCTCGTGAGGCTATCGATCACTTGATCGCTAAGGGCGAGAAGGTAGGTTTGGTATCCGTTCACTTGTATCGTCCGTTCTCCGCTAAGCATTTCTTGGCTGCCGTGCCTAAGACCGCTAAGCGTATCGCCGTATTGGATCGTACGAAAGAGCCGGGTGCTAACGGTGAGCCGTTGTATCTGGACGTAAAAGACTGCTTCTATGGCCAGGAGGATGCTCCGGTTATCGTAGGTGGCCGTTATGGTTTGGGTTCTAAGGATACGACTCCGGCTCAGATCCTGTCCGTATTCGAGAACTTGGCGTTGCCGATGCCGAAGAACCAGTTCACGATCGGTATCGTGGATGACGTTACTTTCACTTCTCTGCCTCAGAAGGAAGAGATCGCCTTGGGCGGTGAGGGTATGTTCGAGGCTAAGTTCTACGGTTTGGGTGCCGACGGTACGGTAGGCGCTAACAAGAACTCGGTGAAGATTATCGGTGATAATACGGATAAATACTGTCAGGCTTATTTCTCTTACGACTCTAAGAAATCCGGTGGTTTCACTTGTTCTCACTTACGTTTTGGTGATCATCCGATCCGTTCTACTTATTTGGTGAATACCCCGAACTTCGTGGCTTGCCACGTTCAGGCTTATTTGCGCATGTACGACGTGACTCGCGGTTTGCGTGAGAACGGTACCTTCTTGTTGAATACCGTTTGGGGCGCTGAGGAGTTGGCTAAGCACTTGCCTAATAAGGTAAAACGTTACTTCGCTCAGAAGAATATCACTGTATATTATATCAACGCTACACAGATCGCCTTGGAGATCGGTTTAGGTAACCGTACCAATACGATCCTTCAGTCCGCTTTCTTCCGTATCACAGGTGTTATCCCTGTAGACTTGGCTATCGAGCAGATGAAGAAATTCATCGTTAAGTCTTACGGTAAGAAGGGAGAGGACGTAGTTAACAAGAACTACGCGGCTGTAGACCGTGGTGGCGAGTACAACCAATTGACGGTTGATCCCGCTTGGGCTAATCTTCCGGATGATGAGGCTGTCGTAAACAACGATCCCGCTTTCATCAACGAGGTAGTTCGTCCGATCAACGCTCAGGATGGCGACTTATTGAAGGTTTCCGCATTCAAGGGCATCGAGGATGGTACTTGGGCGCAAGGAACCGCTAAATACGAGAAACGTGGCGTGGCCGCTTTCGTTCCGGTTTGGAATGAGGCGAACTGTATCCAGTGTAACCAATGTGCTTACGTTTGTCCTCACGCTTCTATCCGTCCGTTCGTATTGAACGATGAGGAGCAGAAGGGCGCTAGCTTCGCCATGTTGGATGTGAAGGCTCCGGCCGCTATGAAGGGTATGAAGTTCCGTATGCAGGTAGACGTTATGGACTGCTTGGGTTGCGGTAACTGTGCTGATGTTTGTCCGGGATTCAAGGGCAACAAGGCTTTGTCTATGGTTCCGCTGGAAGGTCAGTTGGCTGAGGCCGATAACTGGAACTACTGCGTAGCTAACGTTTCTTCTAAGCAAAACTTGGTAGACGTGAAGTCTAACGTGAAGAACTCACAGTTCGCTACTCCGTTGTTTGAATTCTCAGGCGCTTGCTCCGGTTGTGGCGAGACTCCGTACGTGAAGTTGATCACCCAGTTGTTCGGCGACCGCGAGATGGTGGCTAACGCTACCGGATGTTCTTCTATCTACTCCGGTTCTGTTCCTTCCACTCCTTATACAACGAACGAGAAGGGTCAAGGTCCTGCTTGGGCAAACTCTTTGTTCGAGGACTTCTGCGAGTTCGGCTTGGGTATGGAATTGGCGAACGAGAAGATGCGTAAACGTCTGGAAGGCTTGTTGCAACAGATCACCGTGGGCGAGCATGCTCCGGCTGAGGCCAAGGAAATAGCCGCCGCTTGGATCGCTAACCAGAACGACGCCGAGAAGACGAAGGAATTGGCTCCGCAAATCATGGCATTCGTTGAGCAAGGCATCAAGGAGGGTTGTCCGGTTTGCGCTCAGATCAAGGAATTGTCTCACTTCTTGGTAAAACGTTCTCAATGGATTATCGGTGGTGACGGTGCTTCTTACGATATCGGTTACGGTGGTTTGGATCACGTGATCGCTTCCGGCAAGAACGTAAATATCATGGTATTGGATACCGAGGTTTACTCTAACACGGGTGGTCAGTCCTCGAAGGCTACTCCGGTGGGCGCTATCGCTAAGTTCGCCGCTTCCGGTAAGAGGGTACGTAAGAAAGACCTAGGCTTGATGGCTACTACTTACGGTTACGTATATGTGGCTCAGATCGCTATGGGTGCCGACCAAGCCCAGACATTGAAGGCGATCCGCGAGGCCGAGGCTTACGACGGTCCTTCCTTGATCATCGCTTACGCTCCTTGTATCAACCACGGTTTGAAGAAGGGTATGGGTAAGTCGCAAGCTGAGGAGAAAGAAGCCGTAGCATGCGGTTACTGGCACTTGTGGCGTTACAACCCGGCTTTGGAGGCAGAGGGCAAGAATCCGTTCACCTTGGATAGCAAGGAGCCGGATTGGAGCAAGTTCCAAGACTTCTTGAAGGGTGAGGTTCGTTTCGCTTCCGTAGCTAAACAATATCCGGCTGAGGCCGCTGAGTTGTTTGCCGCCGCCGAGGAGAACGCTAAATGGCGTCTGCGTAGCTACAAACGTATGGCTGCCGAGAATTGGGATGTAGAGGCTTAATATAACAGGTCTTTAGTATAGAATGAGGGCGGTGTCTCCGGAAACGGAAGGCACCGCTTTTTTTATGGGGTGGATGGGGGAGGCTGCACATAAGGCGATACGGACCTGTACTACCGTATGTGCCGGCCTGTACTTCCTTATGTGTCAGCCCGCGCTACCGTATCTACAAGTCCGTACTAACGTATCTACACGTTTGCACGAACGTATCTGCAAGTTTGCACGAACGTATCTACAAGCTTGTACTACCATATCTGCAAGCCTGCGCTACCGTATGTGCGGTTTCTCAGAAGACCGGGATCGAATAGACCAGCCCCAGCGATATACGGTGTGTATCCGGCTCTATGGCTCCCATTCGCGTGGCGGCTTTCTCTAGGATAACGCCCCGGTAGGTGTATAGGACGAATACGAAAAGGTCGAGTTGCTTGAAGGGGAAGAATTCCACGCTACTCTGCGCATTCCACGAACGGCGGTACATCCCTTTCCGGAAATCACCGTTGCTCTTATACACCCGGGCGGTCTCGTACGCCCCTTTCACGTAAACGTTCCATTGGGGGTGGACACGGTAATCCACGTCGCCGATAATCGATAGGTATTCGGTGTTCATGGCGGTATGAGGCGTTCCGGGCAGACGGCTGACGACCCCATGCTGGTCGATCCCTTGGCGGGTGTACATAACGTCGAGGTACGTTAGCAACGGGCCTTTCTCATAGGTATTGCCACAGGTGAAATAGTAGGAGTAGCGCTTGCGGGTCTGCTGTCCGACGGCGGTGGCATAACGCAGTTGCAAGGTCTTGTCCAGATAATAGCTATTCCAGTTGACCGTGTACATAAAGGGTATCTTGGCCTTGGCGGTACCCTCGGGAAGTCCGGTAGGGTAGATGTCCTCATCGTTACCGTTGCGGTTATTCACGATCTGGAAACAAAGCTCGTGGTCCGGGTTGACTTGCCAGTTGCCCGAGATACCGGCTTGGTAGGCGGTCAGTAAATTATTGAACTCGCTAAACTCTCGTACCCGGATGGAATTGACGTAATACTCGTATCCCCCGAAATTAACGAACTGCTTGCCGATCGTGAAATTGAGATTATGCCGTGCCTTTAGGTTCACGTAAGCCAGCTCGAGCGAGGAGGAGAGGTTGTCGAGCGAATAGGGATCGGAGTATTTGTTGAACGACTGCCGGTAATGATACCCCAGCCACTTGCCTACATCCCCCTTGATCTCCAGCCGGACACGGTTCAGCTTGAAGTTCATACCGTCTAGCTCGTTCCCGACAAACTCAGCGTTGGCCGAGGTGAAAAGCTGGAAGTTCATCTCGGCGCTATTGATCTTGATCTCTCCGTTCGATAATCGTTCCACGAGTGTAGGTTCCCCGTTATTCTCCCGAAGGGTCTCTTGGGCTGTCAGGCTGGCGTTCGTGGCTAGACAAAGCAAGAAAAGTAGAAAATGTTTCCTCATACGATAGATTTAGTTGGTAACAGACTACAAAAGTATAAAAAACGTCTTAACCAAGATACGTTTAAGGGGATGAAAATGGGGGGGTAGGGGATGCGGGCTTTCGTGCAATCCGCATCCCGAGGTGTATACGCTTTCGCCAGCGTCCGTCTAGAATCTCAATTGAGAATTCAATTCCGGGAACTGCGCTTGATGCCAATACGGGTAGATCGGGGTCGTCTGGCTTGCCATATCGAGGCGCTTCACCTGCTCCGGGCTGAGGTTCCAGCCTACGGCCTCTAGGTTCTGCCTTAGCTGCTCTTCCGTGCGGGCTCCTATGATAAGGCTGCTTACGGTAGGCCGTTGCAATAACCAGTTCAAGGCGCATTGGGCCACGCTATGCCCGCTCTCCTCGGCTACCTGTTCCAATACCTCCACGATGTCGTACAGGCGTTCGTAAGAAGTAGCCTCGTCGGGTATCGGGCTTCCTCCGCGAGCGACACGCCCGTCCGTCGGGATCGGGTTATTCCGGCGGTACTTCCCGCCCAGACGTCCGGCGGATAAAGGGCTCCAGATAATGGCGCCCACCTTTTGGTCGATGCCTAGCGGCATCAGTTCCCACTCAAACTCCCAGTTCAACAAGGAGTAATAAACCTGTTGGGCCACGTACCGGCTCCATCCATACCGTTCCGATACGGAAAGCGACTTCATTAAATGCCAGCCGGAGAAGTTCGAGCAAGCGATATAACGGACCTTCCCGCTCGTCACCAAGTCGTCCAAGGCTCGGAGTGTCTCCTCTACCGGGGTATTCGCGTCGAAACCGTGCATATGATAAATGTCGATATGATCCGTGTTCAATCGTCTCAGGCTCGCCTCGCACGCCTGTATCAGATGGAAACGGGAAGAACCGATGGCGTTACGGCTCTCCGGGCTTAGGTTGAAAGTCGCCTTCGTGGAGATCAAGAGGCGATTCCTCAATCCGTGGATCGCCTTTCCCAAGATTTCCTCGGAAAGACCGTTGGAGTAGACATCCGCCGTATCGAATAGATTCACCCCGGCGTCCAAGCAAAGATTGACCATACGGGTAGCCTCTTCCACCTCGGTATGTCCCCAACCTTCAAAACCATTCGTGCCACCAAAAGTAGCCGTACCTAAACAAAGTGCCGGAACGTATAATCCGGAACCTCCTAGTTGTCTGTATTCCATAAAAAACTATATCTATTATTTGATGAAGGAAATGAAAATACAAATGTAACAAATAAAGTGTATCTTTGTCATTAAAAGAAGATAATAGGTATAAGTATGATTAAGGCAGTATTTTTTGACATTGACGGTACGTTGGTAAGCTTCAAGACGCATAAACTACCGGACTCCACGGTCCGGGCCTTGGACCTGTTGCGAGAAAAGGGAATCAAGGTTTTCATCGCTACCGGCCGCCAGTTGCAATCTATCAATAACCTCGGGACGCAAGAGTTTGATGGCTATGTTACCTTGAACGGAGGATATTGCTTGGCCGGAAAAGATAAGGTTATCTATAAACATAATATCCCGTCGGAGGATATAGAGGCGTTGATCCGCTATCAAGAGAATGAGGAGGCGTTCCCGTGCGCCTTGGTGGAGGAAGATGGGATTTACCAGAACTACGTGGATGATTCTGTGCGACAGCTTTACGACATGCTAGACTTCCCTCATCCTCCCTTGCGTCCTTTGCGTGGCAACGGGGGTAAGGAAGTATACCAGCTGATAGCCTTTTTCTCTCCCGGCCATGAAGAACGTATCATGTCCGTCTTGCCGCATTGCGAGGCTACTCGTTGGAACCCGCTATTTGCGGATGTCGTGCCGCGGGGGAGCAGTAAGGCGGTAGGGATCGATAAGATCATCGAGTATTACGGGATCTCGCTCCACGAGACGATGGCTTTTGGCGATGGAGGCAACGATATGGCCATGCTTCGCCACGCCGGGATCGGGGTAGCCATGGGTAACGCCGGCGACGAGGTGAAAGAGGCGGCGGATTACGTGACCGACTCCGTAGATGACGATGGTGTCATGAACGCTTTAAGACATTTCGATGTTATATAAATAAACAGTTTAATAACGCTAAATCACAAACGCTATGATTGATGAATTGGTAAGCTATAATCGTGAGTTCGTAAAGAACAAGGGGTATGAGAAGTATATCACGAATAAATATCCCGATAAGAAGATCGCCATCGTGTCTTGCATGGATACCCGGCTGACCGAGTTGCTACCCGCCTCCTTGGGCATCAAGAATGGAGACGTGAAAATTATAAAGAACGCGGGGGCGATCATATCCCACCCCTTCGGAAGCGTTATCCGGAGCTTGATGGTGGCGATTTACGAGCTTGGGGTTGTAGAGGTAATGATAATCGGGCATACCGATTGCGGAGCCAAGCACATGAATAGCTCCGAGATGATCGAAAAGATGAAAGAGCGGGGAATTCCGCAGGAACGAATAGATATGATCCGATATTGCGGTATAAACTTCGAGTCGTGGTTGCGGGGATTCGAGACCTCCGAGGCTTCCGTGCACGAGACCGTGGAGCAAATTCGGAATCATCCGCTGGTTCCGTCGGATATAACGGTAAGAGGGTTTGTAATAGACTCTGTTACAGGTGAATTAACGCCGGTGGAGTAATCCCCGGCGTATTTAGACTTATTTGCACAAGTCATAAATAATCGAAAAAATGAAATATTTTATTATGTTCTACAACATTGTTTCGGATAAAATGGTTATCTTTGTAACGAATTAAGAAAGAAAGATCGTTTTAGGATTATTTATTAACTGGCTTTCCAAGCGTGGGAAGCGTAAAACAAAAAGATTATGATGATGAGAGAAAATGAGAAAAGCCTTCGTGCTTTAGCGATGTTGCGTTATCAAGCAGATCGTTACCAGTCAGCTGGCAATGGTGCCATGAGTCAGCGATTAAACGCTGAGATCCGTCGCCTTATGAGCGAAATGAGTGTAGATGCGGATAAGAACTAAAAGACCGCGTCTTTTTAAGTAAAGAATTAAAGTAAGAAATAAATTAGATGTCATCTCTTACCTCCGTTCAAAACGGAATGGTGAGAGATAGGAAATGAGGATTACCTTTGGCGATACGGCCGGGTGAGCCTTTTTTTTGTGCCCTTTCCTTTCCTCCTCCTTCGCGTATCAGGGAAATTACTTATATTTGTGGATGAAAAAGCTAAAACAATAATCATTTGAACACAAAAACGATGAAAAAAGCAGGATTACTCTTAATGTCGCTGGCATTAAGTACGGCTCTTTGGGCGGAAAGTCCGGAGAAGAAAGGTTTGGACGTGATAAATAGATCGACCGCCGAGGCGCATATCGGTTTCTTGGCCGATGATGATCTGGAGGGCCGTGAGGCCGGTTTCCGTGGAGGCCGTATAGCGGGCGATTATATCGTGGCGAACCTGAAATCATTGGGTATCGACCCTGTAGGAGACTCTTATTACCATCCGTTTGAGGCTTACCATATGGAACGCCAGAAGAGAGGGGCCCGCTGGCAGGTGCAGCCGGATTCCATAGCGGCTATCAAGCAAACCGGTGTTTTCCAGAAACTTTCCTTGAATAATATCTTGGGTAAGATAGAGGGCAAGAACCCGAGTGAGATCGTGATCGTCGGCGCTCACTATGACCATCTGGGTATCGACCCGATGCTGGATGGCGACCAGATCTATAACGGGGCGGACGATAACGCTTCCGGAGTCTCTGCCGTTTTGCAGATAGCGAGGGCTTTCCTTGCCACGGGCCAGCAACCGGAGCGAACCGTTATATTCGCTTTCTGGGACGGCGAGGAGAAAGGGCTTCTCGGATCGAAAGCCTTCGTTCAGTCTTTTCCAGAGATAAAGAACGTGAAAGGATATTTGAATTTCGATATGATCGGCCGTAACAATAACGAGGCGAAGCCTACCCATGTGGTTTATTTCTATACAGAGGCGCACCCTGCTTTCGGCGATTGGCTGAAGAACGATATCAAGAAATACAACTTGAATCTGGCACCGGATTATCGTCCGTGGGATAACCCGGTAGGAGGGAGTGATAACGGTTCCTTCGCAAAGATAGGTATCCCTATTATCTGGTATCATACCGACGGGCATCCGGATTACCATCAACCGAGCGACCATGCCGACCGGATTAATTGGGACAAGGTGGTGAATATCACGAAGGCCTCGTTCCTTAATATGTGGTATATGGCGAATGAGAAAGATTTTTAGAGATTATACGTCTTTTTCAATAGAAGATATCTAATAAAAGTAAGTTAACTTCATCGGCGAAGTAAGTTAACTTACTTTGGCATTTTAATTAACTTACTTTGCCGATGAAGCTGGCTTGCTTTTATATTCTGAAAAAACGCTTGAATTACTGTAATTTCATATCTTACCGCGGATACTTAGTTCTACATGAACTTTTCTTAAGTAGAAGTTGTTTTATTTAGTTGGCGCCAAAATACCTAGCACATTTTATATCGGAGGCAAAGATATGAAATATTCATTACATTGTGTTATTATAATTAAATAAATCCTCCCTTATTTTTATGTTTTACAATATAAAATTAGAAATATAAACGATTTTAAGTTAAAATCGACTTGAGTTCATGTAGGACTCCGATAGTTAGCCCATTTTTTATTTGAACTTAATTACGCTAGAACTCAGGAGTGAGTGTATGTATGTGAATAATTTTAAAAGACAAATGTTTCGCCAAGACATTGTCTAATTATTTATTAATAAAACCATCAGTTATGTTGAAAAACTTTAAACCTGTCAGCTTAATTCTATGTGCGGGTGCGTTATGCTTCTCGGGAAGTATGTATGCCAACATCGCACCTGTTGAGCAAGGTACCTCTATCTCCCAGCAAAACGGGAAAGTAACAGGTACAGTGGAAGATGATTTCGGCCCAGTGACCGGAGCGTCAGTTGTCGTGAAAGGAACGTCTAATGGAACGATTACCGATATGGACGGTAATTTCACTTTGGATGGCGTCAAGAATGGTGATGTAATCCAAATCTCATTCATTGGTTACTCCACCATGGAGCTTACGTATACCGGTAAGCCGGTAGGCGTTATCAAATTAGCGGAAGACACCCAGAAATTGGATGAGGTCGTGGTTACGGCCTTGGGTATCAAGCGTGAGAAGAAAGCGTTGGGATATGCTACGCAAGAATTGAAAGGAGACGAACTTGTAAATGCACGGGAAAGTAATATTGCGAATGCGTTATCTGGTAAAGTATCGGGTTTGCAGGTAGTTCGTTCTAGTAGTGGCCCTGGCGGTTCTTCAAAAATTGTATTGCGTGGTAATAATTCATTAACTGGATCTAATCAGCCGTTGATTGTTGTCGATGGTATTCCAATGGATAACTTTACTGGAGGAGTTGATGATGCTTGGGGTAATAGCGGCGTGGATATGGGTAATGGTTTGTCAGATATCAACCCGGAAGATATCGAATCCATGAACGTGTTGAAAGGAGCTTCAGCCGCCGCGTTATATGGTTCTCGTGCAGGTAATGGCGTAATTTTGATTACGACGAAATCGGGTAAAAAGCAAAGTGGATTAGGTATTACTGTAAATGCCGGAGTTACAGTGGAAAGCATGTTTTTGAAACCAGAATTACAGAATACGTATGGTCAGGGTACAAATGGCATATATAATGTGAAAGACCGTTCAAGCTGGGGGCCTGTTGCCGATGGTTCCGTAACAATTGATCGCTGGGATGGGCAGAAAGTCCAGATGTATACTTATGATAATATAGATGCTTATTTCCAGAAAGGAACTTCATTCAATGAAGGTGTATCTTTTCAGCAGAGCTATGATGGGACGGCGGTATTCGCCTCAATTAATCGCTCTGATGATAAGGGCATCGTTCCGGGTGCATCATTAAATAAAACGTCTCTTACTTTGCGTGGAACAAGCGAGTTCGGTCCGGATAAAAGATGGAAATTAGATGCAAAAGCCAACTATTTAAATAATAACGCAAAGAATCGTCCAATCCAAGGTATTAACCAATCGAATGCCTTTAGTACGATCTATAATTTACCACGATCGCTGGATATTAGGGATCTGGAGAACTGTTTGGACGAAAATGGAAATATGATTTGGTGGGATACCGAGAGTACTCCCCAAGAAAATCCGTATTGGATTAAAGATTATAGAACAAATCAAGACTCTCGTAATCGTTTGTTAGGTACAATTTCTCTTTCTTATAAGATAACGGACTGGTGGAACCTCGAGCTAAAAGGCGGTACGGACTATTATACGACTACGACTACAAATAAGGTATATTCTGGTGGTAATGTGAATCCGAAAGGGCGTTACTCTGAGAAGTCGGAGACTTTTTATGAGAACAACTATAGTTTCTTGACTACCTTTAAGAAAGATAACCTTTTTAGCAAGTTTGGTGGTTTTGTGACCGTGGGTGGAAACTTGATGATGCAACGCCGTAAGAAATTAGAGGCTGGTACGGGTGATTTATTGATCCCGAATCTATTTGCGATGTCTAATGCCGCTGACAAGAATAATATGACGCATACATCTGAAGATGTACAGCGCAAGATGAATTCTATTTACGGTTCTTTGCAAATGAACTGGGATGGCTGGCTGTTTATGGATATTACGGCTCGTAATGACTGGTCTTCCACTATGAGTAAAGAAAACCAATCTTATTTTTATCCTTCGGTTAGCTTATCTGGTGTTATTTCAGATATGGTGGAAAAGGTTGGCGGTACAATGCCGGAATGGATGAGTTTCGCTAAGGTTCGTGCTTCTTATGCGGAAGTAGGTAATGACCTTGATCCATATCAATTGTATACTGTATTCAAGGTTGATAAAGATCCAAATGGTAACCCAACTGCAGCTCTAGGAACTACTTTATATGATTCTTCTGTACGTTCAGAGTTGATTAAATCTTGGGAAGCCGGTATTGATTTGAAGTTTTTCAATAATCGATTAGGTATTGATGCGGCTTGGTACAAATCTAATGCTACCCGCCAATTGCTAGATTTGGCAATGGATCCATTTTCTGGTTATTCCAAACGTAAGATCAATGCAGGTAATATTCAAAATTCAGGTGTGGAATTAATGCTTTATGGTACTATTTTGCAGAATCCTAGAGGCTTAAATTGGGAAACAACATTGAATGCTTCCTTCAATAAAAATAAAATCATAGATTTGTATGAAGGAGTAAATGAATATGGCATCAAGACTTTTGATGATTTAAAGATTGTAGCCCGTACGGGTAGTTATTATGGCGATATTTATGGTAAAAAATTCCAACGTGTTGAAAGTGGGGAACATGCTGGTAAAATTATTGTAGATGCTCAAGGTTTACCATTAGTTACTTCAGATGATTATTATCTGGGGAATCAACAGCCTGATTGTATGTTGGGATGGACTAACTCGTTCTCTTATAAAAATATTTCTTTGAGCTTTTTGATTGATGCTCGTATTGGTGGAAATATTTACTCAGCGACCACTGCTAATTTGTACAAGGCAGGTAATGCCGCAGGTACCGTTATAAATGGAACCCGTGAGGAATTTGTAGTTCCGAATTCAGTGACTTCTGATGGAAATGGTGGTTATACGGCAAATTCTAATGCTGTTACTCCTGAATTGTACTGGGGACGTGCTGCCGGAGGTAATATCGGTGTGGGTGAGGCATTTTTATATGATGCTACTAATATTCGTCTACGTAATATTACCGTTGGTTATGATTTTGAGAAAAAATGGTTAGAGAAAACCCCATTACAGAAAGTACGTGTATCATTCGTGGCGAATAACGTTTGGATGATTGTAAATCATTTGGAAGGTATTGATCCGGAATCTATTTCGGCTACAAATTCCAATGCTACTGGTTTTGAGAATGGGGCAGCTCCGACTTCTCGCTCTTTCACATTTAATGTAACAGTTGGTTTCTAATAAGAAAGATGATTTTAAGTATGAAAACATTAAAAAGAACAATAATAGGGTTAGCTTCATTAGCCGTTTTATTTACTGCATGTAACGACTTTGAGGAAATAAATAAAGACCCGAATGCCGTAGATGAAAGTGCGATCAAAGTATCTTATCTACTGAATAAATCAATCATGGGGGCACAGCAGAACCCGCATATCGCAGAGCGTGTGTTCGTGTATCAATGGAAAAGTGCGGCTCGTTTTGAACGTCGTAGTGGTTTAGCTACAGGTGCGAATTATAATGATTATAATACGGACTACTTTGGCGTTGATTATGGAGTGGGATGGCTGAACAATGTTAATATGGCCGTGAAAATTGGTACGGAACGTGCCGCCAATCCGGAGTATCCTTATGAGAACAATTTGCTACAGATGTCTCGTATTTGGCGGGCTTATGTCATCTCTGAATTGGCTGATAACTTTGGTCCTGTGCCTCCGGCAAACGCTTTTGATGGTATCGTAGAATATAAGAGTATAGAAGATATTTATGATTTTATTATTTCTGAATTGAAAGATGCCGCTGGCAAGATAGATGTAAATGCGGATATGAGCGCTATTACATCAGAGAAAACGGATGCTTTCTATGATGGTGATGCCTCTAAATGGATAAAGTATGCGAACTCATTACGCTTGCGCTACGCTATGCGTTTATCTGCTGTAGATCAAGCTAAAGCAAAGGCTGCTTTTGAGGATGCCGCTTCGACGAATAATTTTATTACTACGCAAGATGAAATTGCTCAGGTGCAAGAAAAAGGCGGTTGGACTGATCTTGATGGTGTGATGTCTCGTCCTTGGAATGCCCAACCCATTTCGGTCACCATTAATAATATGATGATTGGCCTAGGAGGAATCGATTTCCAAGTTCCTGCGGCGATAAAAGAGGATGTGGTATTGAAAGATGCTCGTAATTATCTAGGCCTTCGATTAGAAAAACACTTACCGGTTTCTACGAATGATCCGGCTGCAGGCTATTTCTTTGATGCTCTTCCTTCAAAGATTGATCCTCGTGCTACTAAGTTGTTTCATATTCCGGGATATGATGATGGTACTGTTTATTTCTCTAATATCGGTTTGGCTGATAAGGCTCGTTTAGCGGATCCTGCTACTGGAAATGTTGAGGATAACAATAAGACATATTTGGAGTTGAACGTGAAATATACTTGGAATACTTGGGTTGCTGGAAAATGGGATAAATACTCAGCGCTAACCAGCGAATTGACAGGAGCAAGTAAGACTTATCCTTCTTTATCCAAGATATATCGTGAAAGTACGAATAAGCGTGTATGGTTTGGGCCGTGGGAGACGGAGTTCTTATTGGCTGAAGCTGCGTTGTATGGTTGGAACGTGTCTGGTAGTGCGAAATCTCATTATGAGGCTGGTATAGCAGCTAGCTTTGAATATCACGGTGTATCTGAGTTCTTAAATGATTATTTGAGTTCTACGGAATATAACCGTGTAGGTACTTCTGTCGCTTTTGATCATACGGCGGAAGCAAAGTCTTATACGGCTGAATATGTAGATGGTTATACTGGTGAGAAAAAGACTACTACTTATACTTATCCGAAAAATTCTATTTATAAGAATGGTACGGTCAATAATGATAAGCTGACAAAGATAATCTCGCAAAAATACTTGGCACAGGTTCCTTGGTTACCTTTAGAGGCATGGTCTGATCATCGTCGTTTAGGTTTGCCTTTCTTTGAGAATCAAGCTGTTGAGATAGATTATAACGTTTCTAGTAACGAGTTGCCTCTTACTCGTGCTAACTGTAAGGAATGTAAGTGGGAATTCTATCAAGAACGTCTGCGCTATCCAGCGAATATGGAAATCAATAGTAAGGATAGTTATATGAAAGCTGTTGAGCTATTGGGTGGAGCTGATTTAATTTCTACTCCGCTATGGTGGGCTAAACATTGATTTATATGAAAGAGGGTGTGTCAAAAGCCCCTGTTTTTGTGTATTTGTGCCGACCGCTATTATAAGCATCTAACAATGCCCATCGTAAGCCCCTGCCGACTGCGGTCGAAAGGTGCTTATGATGGGCATTCTAATAAACGTAGTATATCTTACTTGACCAACGCAGTATATATTATTGGGGCAACGCAGTATATATATTGTCCATTCCTAAAATCACTTGTTGTCCATTCCTAAAATCACTTGTCACTTTTGGGGTAGTTAAACAACTTTACTTGTCAATAAACTCATGATCCTCCTGGCTTACTTGTCACTCTCTGATAAAGCCTACCAAAAAGCTTGTCATC
>NZ_JAMOKU010000055.1:0-36018 GCF_023656845.1 Parabacteroides sp. Y3-G-102
TCTTTTAATGCTAAAATTAAGGCGTTTAGAGCTGCTTTAAGAGGAGTAACGGATATAAAATTCTTTCTTTTCAGACTTACAAAGCTGTATGCTTAATCCCCCAGGTTTATCGGGTGAGCCAAATGATACGTGTTCAATTTTAAACAAACCATAAAAAAAGGCAGCTATCTTTTAGATAACTGCCTTTTATTGCGAGCCGAAAGCCGGACTTGAACCGGCGACCTACGCATTACGAATGCGTTGCTCTACCAGCTGAGCTATTTCGGCAACATTTGTTTCTTTATTTCGGGCGCAAAGATACAGGGTTTATTTGACATCTGCAAGAAGATTCGCTAAAAAATCATCTAAATCCGCATCTAAATCTTTTAATAGAGGATCGTCCAGACGAAGCACATCATCGTCTATGAAGAGAAGTTCCTCTATCACAACAAAATCTTCATCAGTCAAGCTAACAGAAAGAGGTTTCATGAACCGGGGAGCGTCAAAAATATTCTTGGTGGATAAGATCGTAAGGACCGCCTTCACCGAAGCGGCAACCCGCTTATTGAATGCGTTCTCCTCCTCGTTCGAGTTCACCCAATCGAAGATAACGATCTTTTCGACCAAATGCTCATCATCATCATAAATTTGCAGTTCCCCGCTTTCCGCATCGGCCTGCACATATAAGTCGCTTATAAAATTACCGGACTCATCCTTGGCCAGCTTTTCAATAGCCGACGTAAAAGCATTCTCGATGAGGGATTGAACCTTTGCTATATTTGCGTTCATATATTAATTCTCCTTTATTCGAATATGTGTCAAAAGTAATAATAATTCACCGAATAACGCCGTTAATCCTCACCAAATTGCACATTTAGTTTCTTATCGGAACGAATTCGTTCGGCCAACGCCTGCACATAGAGTTCCAATAATTTGGTACTCTTATCATTATCACCACTATTACGCTTGAATAAATCGTATGATTTATGAGCCCACTCATAGGCTTCTTTTAAATCTCCTCTCATCTCATGGCATAGGGCCAGATTAGAGGCCGCCTTCGCCCGGCTTTTCCAGTTTTCCGTACCCCGGTAAAGCCCGGACCAACGATCTTCCGCCATATCCCATTTCTCATTAGCCGCATAAGCGGAAGCCTCTTTCCAACGTGAACCCATTCCGGTAAAGTACCAACGAGTCTCCTTCTCCCAATGAGGAACAAAATTAGCGTAGACCTTCGCCCCGAAATATTTACCGGCCCCACGCAAAGCATTCTCCGGAGAGGGCAATACCTTATCCAAGATCGGCATATAATCCGCACTTTCCGCCCAATAAATACTATCTTTCATATGTACCGTCGCCAGTGGAGCCTCACGATCGGGAACGTAACTGCGTATCACGCCAGCCATCTGCACGTCGATCATTCCCATTACATACCCTTCGCCCAAGGTACCTACGCTTTTCTTCATATCGAACAGCAAGCGGTCGATGGAGATAACCGCATCGGCACCGGTCTCATCGCATAGCGACACTACTTGCCCTTGGGTAAGTTTCGTATCCAGAAACGCCTGATTATCTTTTCGAACCGCATCATGGTAAAGCAATACGTCGTTAAAATAAGAAGCCTCCACGATAGCCTCCCCTAAAGTACGGCAAGCGTCAAACAGCGCACTATCCGCTTTCGCTTTGCAAGTATCCTGCTTTTCTCCCTGCAAGGTGTATTCGTAACCCGCATCCTCCGGTTGGGGGACGGCATTGTTTACGATAAGTACTTTAGCGACATTCTCTGGAAATGTCACCTCCGCAGGATTATACGTCTCGATACCTACATAATTAATCGTGCTACAAGCGGACAACAAACCCGCTATGCCTATAAAAAGAATGCTTCTCATCTTCATCTATTTAAAAGGGGGCGATTTACGCCCCCACATTATGTCAAATCACTCACAGCCTTGAAATAGCCGATAGACTCCGCGATCCCCAAGAATGGGTCTTTCATGTCTTTCTCGTATTCCAAGCTACACATTCCCGTGTAATTAACTTCCCGCATCATACGGATCAGCGCAGGGAAGTCGATCTTTCCACGACCGATCTCGATCCCGACTCCCGCCTTCGAAGAATCCGTCACGTCCTTGATATGCATATCAAACACCCGGGTGTGGTATTTCTTCAAGTCGGCCACAGGATCACAGCCGTTTCGCAAGTCATGTCCGACATCCAGACACATACCGATACGGGGGTCTAAATCCTTCGTATGCTCCCAAACGTCCGTAGCGTCGGGATACGTCTTAATATCAGGACCGTGCAAGTGGATGGCGTAATGGAAATCATACTCCTTCACTTTTTTATCCACATAGGGTAAAAGCTCGTAATTCGGGACACCGACGATCAACTTCACTCCTACCCGCTTCGCATAATCAAACGCACGGTCTATCTCTTCCTCGCTCTTCATATAAATAGGACCTACGGCATATCCCGTCACTTTATGGACAGCGCATTTATCATGAAAAGCCCTAATCTGCTCATCCGTACTATTCAACGGCAAATGGAAATCCTTGATGCAAAGATAATGGATATCTAATCGTTCCAACGTCTTCAACGTCGTATCTAAATCAAAATTAACGAAAGTATATCCCGCCATTCCCAGATGAAATGGATTTACGGCCTTCGGAGCCTTTGGTTTTACAGGGTCCGGCAAACCGGCCTTAGCGATAGCGGAAGTTCCCAACAAGAGAGCCCCGGCCAATCCTTGCTTAAAAAATAAACGTCTTGAGTGTTTCATGGTTTATATTATATATAATAATGTATACTATCATCATAAACAGTTTTCACCCCGCAAGATAATAAAAAGATCTTTACGAGCCAGCATTCGGACGAATCAGTGGCAAAGTTACATAAAAGATCGAGCCTTTTCCCAGCTCAGAGGTAACCCATATCTTTCCTCCCATTTGCTCTACCAATCCCCGACAGATAGCCAATCCCAGTCCAACGCCTTTGCTCCAACTGTCCAATTGGACAAAACGGCTGAATATGGAATCGATCTTATCTCTCGGTATTCCCTCTCCGCTATCCTCCACGAAAAACTCGACAGAAGCCGCCGTTCTCTTATATCCAAAACGGATGAACCCCTTCTCGGTATGCTTGATCGAATTCGTGAGCAAATTCGTAAGGATTTGTGTCAAGCGGTTCTTATCAGCCTCCATCACCAAGGCCTCGCAGTCGCTCAGTCGCAACTCTATGCCCGACGGCATACGCAACAAGATCATGCTATAAATCTCTTTCATCAGTAAACCAATATCCAGCTCCTTATAAATCAGAGGCATGGAATTTGACTCGATCTTAGAAAGATCGAGCACATCCCCGATCAACCGCTGCAACAACTCATTATTACTTTGGATGATATTTGAGAACTCAAGCCTTGTCTCCCGGTCTTCCTCATCCACCAATACTTGCGAGAAACCTACGATAGCGTTCAAAGGTGTCCGTATCTCATGATTCATATTGGCAAGGAAAGCCGATTTCAGACGATCGGCTTCCTCCGCCTTATCTTTTGCCTGTTTCAATTGCAATCCATATTTATGCCGTGAATAAGAAATATATCCCAAAGAGCAACAGACCAGCAACAATAGAACAAGCCCTCCACCCATCACCAATAAATTCGTACGTGAATGAGCCGCCTCCAATTCCATCTTCTTATTTGCCAATTCCAATTTATCCACGTCATGACGAGCTCGTAAATTCGCTAAATCATTATAAAATGCAGCATTAGTCACTGAATCCTTCAAACTGATATACTCGCGATACGCATCCGCAGCCTCCATTCCATGGCCTGAATTATAGCATATTATGGCCTTATCCTTCATCAATCCCAATACGGATACCGCCCTCTTACGTTGTAAGCAATAATCAATTAACTCATTAGCCAATGCTTTCCCCCGCTCATAATCGCCCGATATCCGATAATAGAGTAAACGGATATTAGAAATCGAGAGATATTCATCCCTCATGTTACAGTCTTTAACCAACTTCTCTGCACGAGCTAGATGGTAAGATGTGAGGGAGACATCTTTCTTATCAATACCCAGCAAGGCGTAACTACGGTGATAGAGGTATTTAACATAATATAAAGGAGTATCTTCGTCTAATTCCTCTATTCCTTTTTCTTCGCATTCCACGATATACTCTTTCAATTTCTTTAAATAAAACAGTCTCTTCGATGCTTGGATATTTTCATTTTGTAAATGCCGGATAACGGTAATCCTTTTGGCCAATGGGGAATCCCTTTTCTCCATATCCAGGAAAACCTCCTCATACAAGGCGATTCCCTCCGCATCAAATCCTGTACTGAAGTAAAAATCCGCCAGGGCTTGATTCGCCATATCGATACCATCCGGAAAATCAAGTTCGCTGGATAGATCTTTCAATGCCTGTACATTCTCTAGCACCCTTTCCTTCTCGCCATTACTCGATAAAGCGTAAATATACCATCCTTTAATCCGGCAAAGATCCTCATAACGTTTTTGGGCTAAATAAATAGGCTCGGCTTTCTTTATGAAAAAATACATACTGTCTATATTCCGGGAATAATAATACCGGATGATCTGGAACAAAGCGTTGCCTTTATAAGTATCATCCTTACTCAACTCCGCCTCCTTGAGCAATCTATCCGCATAATATTTATAATCCAGCCCTTGTCCTTTATCACTAGCAAGTTCATCCAATTTCACAAGCCTGTCACCCGAAGGCATTTTTGCCAGCACACATTCCATGCTATCGATATCAGTGGCCGCAGTAGCTACAAATATTGGGGTAAGAGATAAATATATTATTAACAGTATGTTTCGCATTTAAAGTTTACAAAATAGACATCAATTAGTTAACGTGTGGCAAGTTAGTAAAATTTAGACAACAGCGTATCATTATTTACAAGTTTAATATTATAATTTTCAACTCAATCAACAAAAAAGCCTATATCAATCAAAGAAAGATTGATATAGGCTCTTATTTCAAAGAAACAGCTGTTCTCTTTATTTTGTCAAGGCGGCGATACTTTCCTCGATAGACTTAATCTTCGATTCGGCATCGGCTTGCTTTTTCTTCTCCATCTCGATTACTTTCGCCGGGGCTTTGCTTACGAAATTCTCATTGCCTAATTTCTTCATGACAGAAGTCAAGAAACCTTTTTGGTATTTCAATTCTTCTTGAAGCTTAGCCAACTCTTCTTCCACATTGATCAGATTGCCTAAAGGTACGGCATATTCAGTCGTACGTACCAAGAACGATACAGCGCCGGCCGCTTTCTCCTCTACCTTGGAGATGGAAGAGAGGTTACACATCTTAGCGATCACAGCGTTGAATGCCTCATTGTGCTCACCCACGATCTGCAATTCCAGCGCATCCTTATTCGGTATATTCTTTTGCAAACGAATTGTACGGACACCGCCAACGATCTCTTTCACGATCTCGAAAGCATCCAAATAAGCGCTATCCGCAACAGCTACTTCCGGCATTTGGGCAACCATCAAGCTCTCACCTTCCTTACGAGGCTCAAGGGCTTGCCATAATTCCTCGGTAATAAACGGCATGAAAGGATGAAGCAAACGAAGCAAGGCATCGAAGAAACCTAACGTAGCCTCATAAGTAGCCTTGTCGATCGGCTGCTGATACCCCGGTTTTACCATCTCCAGATACCAAGACGAGAACTCATCCCAGAACAATTTATAGACAGCCATCATCGCTTCGCTCAGACGATATTTACTGAAAGAGTCGTCTACCTCGGCAATCGTCTTATCCAGCTGCATTTTGAACCATTTCACGGCGATAGCGGAAGCCTCCGGCTGAGCGATCGTATCGTCTACCGTCCAGCCCTTCACCAAGCGGAAAGCATTCCATATCTTATTATTGAAGTTACGTCCTTGCTCACACAAAGCATCATCGAAAGGAATATCATTTCCGGCAGGAGCCGCGAGCATCAAGCCCATACGCACGCCGTCCGCACCGTATTGCTCGATCAATTGCAACGGATCGGGAGAGTTTCCTAAAGATTTGGACATCTTACGTCCCAGCTTATCGCGAACGATACCCGTAAAGTAGACGCTCTTGAACGGCATTTTCCCTCTGTACTCATAGCCGGCCATAATCATACGGGCTACCCAGAAGAAGATGATATCCGGTCCGGTTACCAAATCACTGGTCGGATAGTAATAATTGATTTCCTCGTTATCCGGGTTATTGATACCGTCGAACAGGGAGATCGGCCACAACCAAGAGGAGAACCAAGTATCCAATACGTCCTCGTCCTGACGCAAATCAGACATGGTCAGATTCGGGTTACCACATTTCTCTTTCGCCAGTTCCAAAGCTTTCTCTTCCGTCTCGGCTACCACGTAACCACCTTCCGGCAAGAAGTAAGCCGGGATACGGTGTCCCCACCAAAGCTGACGGCTGATACACCAGTCCTTGATATTCTCCATCCAATGGCGGTAGGTGTTCTTGAATTTCGGCGGATAGAACTTGATATCGTCGTTCATGACCGGCTCCAAGGCGATCTGGGCTAGATGTTCCATCTTCAAGAACCATTGCATAGACAATTTCGGTTCGATAGGCACGTTCGTACGCTCCGAGAAGCCCACCTTGTTCTCGTAAGCCTCTACCTTCTCCAAAAGGTCAGCGTTACGCAAGTCTTCCTCGATTTGCTTGCGGACATCAAAACGATCCATGCCCACGTACAGGCCGGCGGCCTCGCTCAGCGTACCGTTATCGTTGAATATATCGATAGAAGGCAAATTATATTTCTCGCCCAACATATAGTCGTTTACATCGTGTGCCGGGGTCACTTTCAAACAGCCCGTACCGAACTCTATATCTACGTAATCATCTTCGATCACCGGAATCTCACGGCCTACCAGCGGAACGATCACTTTCTTTCCTCTCAGATGTTGGTTCTTCGGGTCGTTCGGGTTGATACACATCGCCGTATCTCCCATAATCGTCTCCGGACGGGTAGTGGCGACAATGGCGTATCCCTCCTCGCCTACGATCTTATAGCGAAGATAGTACAACTTACTATGCTCTTCCTTATAGATAACCTCCTCATCGGACAGGGCCGTCAACGCCTTCGGGTCCCAATTCACCATACGGACACCCCGGTAGATCAAGCCCTTCTTATATAGATCGACAAAAACCTTAATAACGCTCTCCGAACGTTTCTCGTCCATCGTGAACGCCGTACGATCCCAATCGCAGGAAGCCCCCAATTTACGAAGTTGCTTCAAGATAATGCCGCCATGCTCTTCTTTCCATTCCCAAGCGTGACGCAAGAACTCGTCGCGAGTCAGATCGGTCTTCTTGATTCCTTGCCCGGCCAAACGATTCACCACTTTCGCCTCCGTAGCGATCGAAGCATGGTCCGTACCCGGTACCCAACAAGCGTTCTTACCCATCATACGGGCACGGCGAACCAAGATATCTTGGATCGTATTGTTAAGCATATGTCCCATGTGCAATACGCCGGTGACGTTAGGGGGCGGGATTACAATCGTATACGGCTCACGACCGTCTGGCTTTGACTTAAAGAAGCCGTTATCCAACCAATACTGATACCACTTCCCCTCTACTTCAGCGGGATTGTACTTACTAGCGATTTCCATATTTTTATAACTAATTAGTCTTTACACATTTCTCGATCCGCGAAAGTACAAAAAATATAGACAAAAAACGCTGAGCATCGGGAAATATAGTCGGCCGAGACAATAGGCATTCTCTCTCGGATACGCCACTATTCTATAAACCACGACATGGTTTGTACAGACCAAGTCGTGGTTTATACAGATCACGACGTGATTTATAAAGACCACGCCGCTATTTTGAAAATAGAGTGAATGGCAATTACTTTTACATCCGGGGATTTGAAGGTTTATTCCTATAACAAGCAAACTATTTATAACGGTTTTTCTATTCCACGCTATTGCAGTTTCGCGTAAATGCCTGTATCTTCGCGTACTATAAAAAATAGATATGAGAAAGCGATCTGAGTATAAAGGAGGGGATAATCGACGTAAACCCTCTAAAGAACGACAGGTAACGGTGGGTGAAAGTAACACTTTGCTACCTTTCCTGTTCGAGTTATTAAAAGAACAAAGCCGTTCATCCGTGAAAGGATTATTGAGCAGGGGACAGATCTCGGTAAACGGGAAAGTCACCCGGCAGTTCGATGCCCCGCTGAACCCTAACGATACGGTCGGGATCAACTATGGAAGAGGGAAGGTGGAATTCAACAATCCGTTACTTAGAATTGTTTGGGAAGATGATGACCTCATCGTGATCAACAAGCGGGAAGGTTTGCTATCCGTATCTACCGATCGTATCAAAGAGCGTACGGCCTACCGTATCCTGAGCGATTACTTGAAAGAATGCGACCCTCGCAACAAGATATTCGTCTTGCACCGTCTGGACCGAGACACATCGGGTATCATGATGTTCGCCAAGAACCAGAAGGTAAAAGAGCAACTACAGTCCAACTGGAGCGAGGCTATCACGCAACGGACCTACGTGGCCGTGATAGAGGGACGGCCGGAGAAAGACACGGATTTGATCGTATCCAACCTCGTGGAGAACAAGCATATGCAAGTGTACGTGACACAAGATGGTGACGGGAAGGAAGCGATCACACGCTACCGACTCCTGCAAACGAACAATCGTTATTCGCTCGTGGAACTCGATCTGGAGACGGGACGCAAGAACCAAATCCGTGCGCAGATGCAATCCATCGGGCATCCGATAGCCGGAGACTCTAAATATGGGGCGGAGACAAATCCTGCCGGACGCTTGATGCTCCATGCCCGCAGGCTCTGTTTCATCCATCCGGTAACAGGCGAGGAGATGCGCTTCGAGACACGGATCCCGGAGAAATTCACATCGACAGCAAAGTAATCTATCAATAAAGGACAAAAAATGAAGAAACTCATCAGTTCGATCATGCTGGCGCTAATAGCGCTGGTAGCGCAGGCGCAAATACTTACGCCTGTCAAGTGGAAAATTAAACTAGACGACAAGGGCGGCGCACCCGAGAAAGAGATCGTCTTTACCGCCACGGCGGACAAAGGTTGGCACCTGTATGACATGAACCTGCCGGAAGGAGGTCCTGTTTCTACATCTTTCACATTCGAGACATTGAATGGAGCTGAACTGATCGGTCAACCGGTTCCTTCGGTAAAGCCGACCACGGTTTACGACGAGCAATTTGCCATGAATCTTCGTTGGTATCCGGGTACGGTATCGTTCACCCAAAAACTAAAGGTTACCGATCCCGCTAAATTCAAGGCGGAGGGCGAGGTGGAATTTATGGCTTGTAATGACGAGACTTGTCTTCCCCCGGATCAAATACCTTTCTCTTTCGATAAGAAAAGTATCCATGTAGATCCAGCTCTGGCAGCTAACAGCTCGACTACAGAGGTGGATAAAGAGGACGCCACGGCCATACAGCCGGATACGCAAGTCGTAGCGGAAGAGGCCAGCGAGTTGAACACTCCGGACCCTGCCGCTAAAGAGACACCGGCTACGACATCTCCTAAAGCGTCCGACAGCTTAACCGACAGCCCGAATCTTTGGTCTCCGGTGATCGACCAATTGAAATCGTTCGGCGACGCTACGGTATCGGCGGCGGATACCTCTTGGTTATTCATCTTCTTCGCGGGTTTCTTGGGAGGTTTGATCGCCTTATTGACTCCTTGCGTTTGGCCGATGATCCCTATGACGGTTAGCTTCTTCCTGAAACGTACGAAAGATCGTAAGAAAGCGATTCGCGACGCTATCACCTATGGGTTATCTATTATCGTAATCTATTTGGTGATGGGCTTGTTGATCACCGGTATCTTCGGAGCGAGCGCATTGAATGATTTATCAACGAACGCGATCTTTAATATCCTGTTCTTCTTGCTGTTGGTAGTATTCGCAGTCTCCTTCTTCGGAGCCTTCGAGCTGGTATTACCTGCGTCATGGACTAGCAAATTGGATAGCAAGGCCGATTCGACGACCGGCGTATTGAGTATTTTCTTTATGTCGTTTACGTTGGTATTGGTATCTTTCTCTTGTACGGGCCCGATTATCGGAACCTTGTTGGTACAGGCCGCTTCTATGGGTACGGCGGTAGGACCGGCTATCGGTATGTTCGGTTTCGCCTTGGCGTTATCCATCCCGTTCAGCGTCTTCGCCATCTTCCCGAATATGCTGCAAAGTATGCCGAAATCCGGCGGATGGTTGAATTCCGTGAAGGTCGTATTGGGCTTCTTGGAGTTGGCCTTGGCCTTGAAGTTCCTTTCCGTAGCGGACTTAGCGTATGGTTGGCGTTTACTAGACCGTGAGGCTTTTATCGTGCTTTGGATCGTGATCTTCAGTTTATTGGGTGTTTACTTATTAGGAAAGATCAAGTTTAGCCATGATAGCGAAGTAAAATATGTATCTGTTCCTCGTCTGTTTATGGCGATTATCTCTTTCGCTTTCGCCATTTACATGGTTCCGGGACTTTGGGGCGCTCCGTTAAAGGCGATCAGCGCATTCGCTCCTCCGTTGTATACACAAGATTTCAATCTATACAAAAACGAGGTACACGCCGCGTTCGACGATTATGAATCCGGTATGGCTTATGCCAAGAAGGTAAATAAACCCGTCATGATCGACTTCTCCGGTTTCGGTTGCGTAAACTGCCGTAAGATGGAGGCTTCCGTTTGGACGGATCCTAAGGTGAAGCAAATGCTAGAAAATGATTACGTGCTAATCACTCTCATGGTAGACGATAAGACGAAACTCCCGCAACCCATCGAGATCCAAGAGAACGGAAAGACTCGTAAGCTGAAGACGATCGGTGATAAATGGAGTTATTTGCAACGAAGCAAGTTCGGTTCTAATGCCCAGCCATTCTACATCTTATTGAATGACGAGGGACAGCCGCTCGGACCTTCATACGCATTCAATGAGGATGTTTCCAAATACATCCAGTTCCTTCAAAACGGATTGAAAGAATTCAAGAAAGAACAACAATAAAACAAACAGAGGGCCGGGTTCTACCCTGCCCTCTTTCTTTTACAATCATTATAGAATAAGTAAATAATATGGCAACTAGAGAAGAGAAGATGGAAGCCTTCGGGCAATTACTCGACATTCTGGATGAATTACGGGTAAAATGCCCTTGGGATCGTAAACAGACAAACGAGAGCCTCCGCACGAATACGATCGAGGAAACCTATGAACTATGCGAGGCCTTGATGCGTGAGGATAACACAAACATAAAAAAAGAATTAGGAGACCTGTTATTGCACATCGTCTTTTACTCCAAGATCGGCGAGGAAAAAGAAGCTTTCGATATCAAGGATGTCTGCGACAGCCTTTGCCAGAAACTGATTTACCGCCATCCACACGTATTCGGAGATACCTCCGCCGATACCGCTCAAAAGGTAGAGCAAAGCTGGGAGCAGCTTAAGTTGAAAGAAAAGGGGGGTAACAAAACCGTACTGGAGGGTGTTCCCGCTTCCCTCCCATCCGTAGTAAAAGCGCATCGTATCCAAGATAAGGCCCGTAACGTAGGTTTCGACTGGGAACAACGTGATCAAGTATGGGATAAGGTACAGGAGGAATTTAATGAGTTGAAAACCGAGATAGACAGGATGGACGCAGATAAGATGGAAGCTGAGTTCGGAGATCTCTTCTTTAGCTTGATCAACGCTGCCCGCCTATACAAAATAAATCCGGACAACGCATTGGAACGCACGAACCAGAAGTTTATCCGCCGTTTTAATTATCTAGAGGAGCACACGATCCAAGAAGGTCGTTCCTTGAAAGATATGACATTGGAGGAAATGGATCAACTGTGGAATGAAGCCAAGGCCAAAGGCTTATAAAGCAAGGATAAGGGCAAAACAAAAGGGGAACCGACATCACGTCGCCACCCCTCCCTTAACTTAAACGCCAAAACTAAATCTAAACAAAAAACACAAATAATGATAATATTTTACTTTTTCTGTTTTTCTTCCTTTTTATTGTCCCGACCACTCTTCATGAAATTCCGGACAAACTTATATTCCGCATTTCGGTACTTATAGACCTTTTCGGGAGAAAGTATCTTCTTGAATCTCTCAAAATACTCTTTTTCCAACTGTGCCTCTTTTATCTCAACATCCAGACATTCGTCTATCACTTTGTTATAATCAGCATCTGTCGGATTCTCCTTATGTCGAATTTCTTTTGATAACTTACGACATTCACGACCTACCTCAAATTTTTTCTGTCGCAACTCATTGCATAAAGGAATAAATTGTGCAGCTTCCTCAGGTGTAAGGCCAACTTCAGCCGTAATAAAAGCATTCCGCCTTGCTTCGAATGCCTCTCTATCAAAATGTCTTTGCTCTTTCTTCTCTTGTGCCGTAGCATTGAAAGAGAGTAGAACCGAAATCGCTACAAATGTAATGAAAAATATTTTATTCATACAAGTATTATTACAAAAATCTTCGATAAAATTACTATTTTAAACTTTATTCAGAATAGGAAAGTTCCTCATCTAAGAGATAATTGGCGTACTGAGCTTCCAAATACTCCAAATACTCCTCATCTTCTTCCGCTTCAATAGCGTCTAAAGCCGTTGTCGGGACTTCCGTCCGGACCAGTAAAGAATCAGACGCAGTACTACCATCGGAACCGTTTATTCCCACGATAGCCTTGAAAAACAAACCAAGACCAGCGAATACCGCAGCCATGTACAACCACGGACGAACACGATCCATCAAGGAAATCCGTTTCGCCCTCTCCTCCTGCTTCTCGGGGAGCTGACTCATGATCCGCTCCGTAAGCCCTTCCATATACCCTTCCGGTACAGTGAAAGGATTAGTTCCTTTCAAGCGATCTAGGTTGTTTTCTTCTTTTTTCATACTTTTTCTCTTTTTATATTGCTTTGACAGCGATTCGGGCAAAAGGTTTAAACCTCTTTTGTTAAAAACTCCTCGATTTTTTTCACCGCATGATGATACGAGGCCTTCAAAGCCCCGACAGAGGTACCTAGTATCTCGGACATCTCCTCGTACTTCATCTCCTCGTTATACTTCATATTGAAAACCAAGCGTTGTTTCTCCGGCAAGGTAAGAATAGCGTTTTGCAATCTTACCTGTATCTCGTCACCATCGAAGTATTCATCACCTTTCAAACGATCCAGCAAAAAGGTATCCGCATCGTCGATAGATACGTTATTCATATTTCGCTGTTTATTCAGGAAAGTAATGCACTCGTTGATCGCGATCTTATAAAGCCATGTAGATAATTTGGCCTCACCACGAAAAAGCTCGATGTTCGTCCAAGCTTTCAAAAATGTATTTTGGAGTAAGTCGTTCGCATCCTCATGATCCAGTACCATCTTTCGTATATGCCAATACAACTTCTCGCCATACAAGCTTACGACCTTGGCAAAGGCCTCACGTTGTCGGGCCGGGTCCCGGAGCTGTACTACAATTTCGTCTTCTGTATAGGATTGCATTTTTTCTATTTTGGGAAGTGCCCAGAACAGGACTCGAACCTGCACGATCGCAAAACCACTCGCACCTGAAACGAGCGCGTCTACCAATTCCGCCACCTGGGCTTTTTTTAATCATTCTGAAGCGCAACCTATCGGTATTGCGCATACAAAGGTAATCGTTTTTTCCAATTAGCAAGCAAATGAAAATAAAAAAAGCGACCGTCCCTTCCGGAACGGCCGCCCATATCATTAATCACGGGAGTCGATTACATCATACCACCCATTCCGCCGCCCATACCCGGATTCATCGGAGGCATAGCAGGAGTCTCTTCTTTTTTCTCAGCGATCACGCACTCAGTAGTCAAGAACATACCTGCGATAGAAGCAGCGTTCTCCAATGCTACGCGAGTTACCTTAGCTGGGTCGATTACACCAGCCTCGCACAAATTCTCGAAACAGTCCTTACGAGCGTTGTAACCGAAGTCGCCCTTGCCTTCCTTCACTTTCTGAACGATAACGGCACCTTCCTTACCAGCGTTAGCTACGATCTGGCGAAGCGGCTCCTCGATAGCGCGCTTAACGATCTCGATACCTGTAGTCTCGTCCTCGTTGTCGCCCTTCATACCTTCCAATGCATCGATAGCACGGATATAGGCAACACCACCACCGGGCACCGTACCTTCTTCGATAGCGGCACGAGTTGCGTGTAATGCGTCATCCACACGGTCTTTCTTCTCTTTCATCTCAACCTCAGAAGGAGCACCTACGTAAAGAACAGCTACACCGCCGGCCATCTTAGCCAAACGCTCTTGCAATTTCTCTTTATCATAATCAGATGTCGTATTCTCCATCTGGATCTTGATCTGGCCGATACGAGCTTGGATAGCCTCCTTGTCACCAGCACCATTTACAATGGTAGTGGTATCTTTGTCTACCGTGATCTTCTCAGCGGTACCTAGCATATCCATTGTAGCACCTTCCAATTTCAAACCTTTCTCCTCAGAGATAACCGTACCGCCTGTCAATACAGCGATATCTTCCAACATAGCCTTACGACGGTCGCCGAAGCCCGGAGCCTTAACAGCGCAGATCTTCAAGGAACCACGCAGACGATTCACTACCAATGTAGCCAAAGCCTCGCTGTCGATATCCTCAGCGATGATCAAAAGAGGACGTCCGCTCTGTACGGTCGGCTCAAGGATAGGAAGAAGGTCTTTTAATACGGAGATCTTCTTGTCATAGATCAAGATATACGGATTCTCCATCTGGCACTCCATCTTCTCTGTATCCGTTACGAAGTACGGAGAGATATAACCGCGGTCGAACTGCATACCCTCAACTACGTCAACTGTAGTTTCAGTACCTTTAGCTTCCTCAACCGTGATAACACCTTCAGTCTTCACACGTTGCATAGCCTCCGCGATCAACTTACCGATAGCCTCGTCACCATTTGCGGAGATCTTCGCTACATGCTCGATCTTCTCGAACTTATCACCTACAGCCTCAGCTTGGTTAGCGATGCTCTCTACAACCTTAGCGACAGCCTTGTCGATACCACGTTTCAAATCCATCGGGTTCGCTCCGGCAGTAACGTTCTTTAAACCGACACCAATGATAGACTGAGCCAAAACCGTAGCTGTAGTCGTACCGTCACCGGCGTTATCGTTTGTCTTGGAAGCCACTTCCTTAACCAATTGAGCACCCATGTTCTCGAACGGGCAAGTCAATTCCACTTCTTTAGCAACCGTTACACCATCTTTCGTGATGTGAGGAGCTCCGAATTTCTTCTCGATAATTACGTTACGACCTTTCGGGCCTAATGTTACCTTAACGGCATTAGCCAACTCATCCACACCTTTCTTCAAAAGGTCGCGGGCATCCATATCGTATTTAATCTCTTTTGCCATGATTGTATTTCTTTTTTAATATTGTTGTTTATAAAAATGAATTAGATAATAGCTAAAACGTCAGCTTGGCGCATGATCAAGTATTTCTCACCGTCTAGTTCGATTTCCGTACCCGCATACTTACCATACAATACGTTATCACCAACCTTTACAACCATCTCCTCGTCTTTCGTTCCGTTACCTACGGCTACAATCTCACCCTTTAAAGGTTTTTCCTTTGCTGAGTCAGGAATAATAATTCCACCTAATGTTTTCTCTTCCGCAGCGGCCGGCTTAATCAGCACGCGGTCTGCTAATGGTCTAATGTTCATTTTCTTGGTATTTTAAATGTTAATAATATTACTTTTTTAGTTATGAACTTTATGTTCACGCCTAAGCCTATGCGAATAGTGTGCCAAACGAATTCACCCGGGTTCGACTGACAATATTTCGGACGAAATGGACAAATATCCGAAGAGATAACTGACAACTTGTCTTTTTGCATCTCTCAAAAGGATAATCAATCGACCAGCAGCGTATTCATGGAATATGCCTTTACGGTTGGAGTATAGACTCGATCGCCGATGCGAATGGAAAGAGAATGATCATCACTGGTCTCATTGGCGATAATCAAGGCGATACTGTTATCCGGGTTACGGAATGCCAGCAGATTCGTATAGGTCCCTTCCGTTTCTAATTTATATGCACCGGGCTGGACATAATGGCTGACATGTTTCATCACGTAGTATTCCGGAGTATATCGATAGCTCTTGGTTTGCGGATCTACGACAACCAATGAGTTTTGCGCCCATCCCCAACGACTGATCCCTCCATTTTCCAAAGATATATTCCAATACATATAGGCAGAAACGCCATTATCCAGAAAATGTCGCATCAACCCCCAAGAATACATGGCACCCTTCCAATCGTTCTTGCCATCTCCACATTCTTGCTCGGTTTGGTAAAGCTTCAACCCGGGATAACGTTTGTGGATTCCGACGATAGCTCCCTTACCCGCCCATTGGAAACCGACACCTTTTACATATTTACCACTAACAGGATCTGTCAATACCGTATCAACAAGCGACTCATTCGCACGTTCCATCGTGCCGAACATAATTTCCACTCCTTGAACCTGCATGGCCGGCCCGAGATAATTACCGATAAAATTAGCCAAAGAAGCCGATGTCCAACAACAACTCGGGAATATTTGCGCAGAGTTGAACTCGTTTTGGGGCATTACGGCAAAGATTGGAATTCCTTGTTTCTTATAGGCCTCGATAAATTTAGAGAAATAGAGGGCATAGGCTTTCAGGTAAAGAGGGTCTTGGATAAACATATCCGTACCTTCATGGCCGACCTTATCGGCCGGCAAACCATTTCGATACTTCTCGTCATAATTCTCACCCGTATAGGCAGAGGCATAGTGTTTGTTATATTTCATCCAAGCGGGAGGGCACCACGGGGAAGCCCACAAGCGTAAATCTGGTTGATACTTTTGGGCGTTCTTGATAAAAGGGATCAAGGTTTGTTGGTCATTGGCGATGGTAAAATGTTCCATCGTGAAATCACCGTCTACCTCGTCATACGAATACCAATCACGGGAGAAATCATTTGCTCCTACAGGCATCCGGCAAATCGTGAAGTTGGCTCCGACTCCGGGGAAGAAAAGCTCTTCCATGATTTCCTCACGTACACTTGGCTCCAGCTTACTCAAGGAAAGCCAACCTAATTCATTAAAACAGGCTCCGAAACCATCAATTTGTTGTTGATGCTTTTCTGTTAGAATTGTTATATCAATATTAGGTATCGTATCCGCAAGGGCGGAGATCAGATCGGGTTGCTCAGCCCAAGGGGAATTCTCGGTTGTCGTTACCCACTCGGCACGGGGGGTGAAAGAGCAGGAAGAAAAGTATAAAGATATTGAGAGTATAAAAACAGGTATTTTCATGGTCGTTTCATTAATTTATAAGTTTAGAACCATTTGAACACGGACTACACGGATGACACGGAACACACGGATAAATACTAATACCGTGTGTTCCGTGTCATCCGTGTAGTCCGTGTTCCATAATCCACTATTCTCTAAAAGCGTTCTATCAGCTCCTCGATAGTCACAAGGTTTTGCTCACCCGTGAGCATATTCTTTAAGTTGATTTTATTCTCGGCCATCTCATTCTCTCCGACTATCGCGACAAACGGGATTTTCTTAGCGTCCGCATATCCCATTTGCTTTTTCATTTTAGTAGACTCAGGATATAGCTCCGTACGAATCCCCGCCTTGCGAACCTTAGCGATCAACGGCAATAAATGAATCTCCTCTTTCTGTCCGAAGTTCACGAATAGAAGCTGTGTAGTCTTCAAAGACCCTTCCGGATATAAATCCAATTGGTTCAATACATCAAAGATACGATCAGCGCCAAAAGAGAAACCGACACCAGACACGCCTTCCATGCCAAACACCCCTGTCAGATTGTCATAGCGACCACCACCCGTGATACTACCGATCTGTACGTCCAAGGCTTTCACCTCGAAAATCGCACCTGTATAATAGTTTAAGCCACGAGCCAATGTCAGATCAAGCTCTAATTCCGCACGAATTGGCGTATGAGAGATGCGCTCCAAGATAAAATCCAATTCGGCTACACCTTTCAAACCAGTCTCAGACGCAGATAATACCTCTTTCAAGGTAGCGATCTTTTCTTGATTTGAACCCTGCAGCATAATGATCGGCTGCAAACGCTCGATCGCCTCCTCGGGTAAACCCTTGGAACGAAGCTCTTCATTCACGTTGTCCAAGCCAATCTTATCCAGCTTGTCGATAGCTACCGTAATGTCTACGATCTTATCCGCCTCGCCTATGATTTCGGCAATACCGGAAAGGATCTTACGATTGTTCATCTTGATACACACACGAATGCCAAAGCGATGGAACACCTCGTCCATAATCTGGATCAGCTCCACCTCATTGATCAAGGAATCAGACCCCACAACGTCGCCATCACATTGGTAGAACTCCCGGTAACGTCCCTTTTGCGGACGATCTGCACGCCAAACCGGTTGGATCTGGTAACGTTTGAACGGAAAACTGATCTCATTACGATGTTGTACCACGTAACGAGCAAACGGAACGGTCAAATCATAACGCAAGCCTTTCTCACAAGCCTTAGCAGCAAATCTCAACGGGTTCTTTTCCATTAACTCCTCATCTGAGACGCCCGCGAAACAATCTCCGGAATTCAATATCTTGAAAAGGAGCTTATCCCCTTCCTCACCATATTTCCCCATCAATGTAGAAAGGTTTTCCATGGCAGGAGTCTCTATTTGCTGGAAGCCATACAAGTGAAATACTTCACGGATCGTGTTGAATATATAATTACGTTTCGCCATTTCCTCCGGCGAAAAGTCCCGGGTACCTTTGGGTATGGAAGGTTTTTGCATGATCTTATGTTTTAAATGATTATTCTGTCCGCAAAGGTAATGTTTTTGCTCGAAATAAATAAGAAAATAACAATGCCCACTGTAAGGAGCTTACAATCGCAGTTATAAGCATCTTACAATGGGCATTCTAACATCTTTATAATGGGCATTCGAGGAAAGCCTCCTCCGAGACTTATCAATCCCTGCTTCTTCCCCCCAAGAATATCATTATATAATATAATAATGTAGCAAGCGAACCTAACGCGGCGACCACGTACGTATAAGCAGCGGAACGTAAAGCGTCCTCTGCCTTATCATGCGTATAAGCATTTGTTATACCGGCATTGCTCAACCACGCTAAAGCACGTTGGCTGGCATTGATCTCGACCGGAAGCGTGATAAAGCTAAATAGCGTAGTCGTAGCGAACAAGATTATACCGAATAACAATAACTGAGGAAACGTATGCAATAATAACATACCACCCAACAACACCCATGTCATGATATTAGAGGCGAAACTAACAACCGGAACCAAAGCCGAACGCATTCTCAACGGAGCGTAAGCGGTAGCATGCTGCACAGCGTGACCGCACTCATGGGCGGCAACCGCAGCGGCGGCGATACTATTGCTATAATAAACCGACTCACTCAAGTTCACCGTCTGGTTAGCGGGATTGTAATGGTCCGTCAGATGTCCGGGTGTAGAAATCACCTTTACATCATAGATACCATTGTCATGCAACATCTTCTCAGCGACATCTTTTCCTGTCATGCCATTCGGCATAGGGATTTTCGAATACTTCTCAAACTTGCCCTGAAGGCGGGATGACACCAGCCAACTCAATAGCGCAAATCCAATAAATATAATCCAATACATACTCATAAATTTCTATCTTATTTAGTTTTATAAAACAACGACAAAAAGTTTGCCAAAGACAAAAATGGCAGGAGACACCCCTTGAGGAATGTGGTCTTCTGCCATTTTGTACGATTTATAACGAGTTTATTCTTCTGTATATCTGACAATCGTCTGTTCACGATCCGGTCCTACGGAAACGATCTTCACAGGCACACCCAGTTCTTCCTCCAAGAAAGAAAGGTAAGCGTTGAACTCCTCCGGGAACTCGTCCTCGCTCTGCATCTTCGTCATGTCCGTCTTCCAACCCGGTAATTCCACGTATACAGGTTCGATCGTATCATCGATCTCATACGGGAACTCATTAGTCTCGACACCATTCATCTTATAAGCCACGCAAGCCTTGATCGTATCGAAGGTATCCAACACATCACTCTTCATCATGATCAATTGGCTTACACCGTTGATCATCACGGCATATTTCAAGGCTACCAAATCAATCCAGCCACAACGACGTTTACGTCCCGTAACCGCACCGAACTCATGGCCTAATTGACCGATCTTATCTCCCACCTCATCAAACAACTCGGTCGGGAACGGACCGCTACCTACACGTGTACAATAAGCCTTGAAGATTCCATATACCTCACCGATATTCCGGGGAGAAACACCCAGTCCCGTACAACATCCGGCACAGATCGTGTTAGAGGAAGTCACGAATGGATAAGAACCGAAGTCTATATCCAGCATCGTACCTTGAGCGCCTTCCGCCAAGACCGACTTACCTTCCTTCAAATAGTTATTGATGACATGCTCGCTATCAATCAATTTGAATTGTTTGAGGTAGTTCAAGGCCTCCATCCATTGAGCCTCCATCTCGGTTATATCATATTCATAGTTCAATGAACGCAAGATCGCTTCATGTTTTGCTTTAGCGGCCGCATATTTCTCTTCGAAGTTATGCAATAAATCGCCCACACGAACACCGTTACGGCTAATCTTATCCGTATAAGTCGGGCCGATACCCTTTCCTGTCGTACCGATCTTTCCGGAACCTTTTGCGGCCTCATAAGCGGCATCCAAGATCCGGTGAGTAGGTAAAATTAGGTGAGCTTTCTTAGAGATATAAAGCTGCTTGGTGATATCGTGACCACTCGCTGCCAATGATTCCGCTTCCTGCTTGAACAATAACGGGTCCAGAACGACACCGTTACCGATTACGTTTATTTTTCCACCTTGGAAAATACCGGAAGGAATCGAACGTAACACATACTTTTCCCCGTTAAACTCCAATGTATGTCCGGCATTAGGGCCTCCTTGAAAACGAGTTACCACATCGTAATTCGGAGTCAGCACATCGACAACCTTGCCTTTGCCCTCGTCGCCCCATTGCAATCCTAACAAAACGTCTACTTTCATCTTTTCTATATTTATTATAGGCTATTAATATTCTTATTTAACTGACCTTTGCTGCTTAAACTTGCATTTACTGCACAGGCCATAAATGTACAAACAATAATACTCCGGCGTAAAACGAGAAACTTTCAAGTTTCTCATATCCGCTTTCAACGCACTGTTTCGCAGCTCCCGGATGGCCCCGCATCTCGTACAAACCAAATGCAAATGCGTATCGGCATAAATCCTCAACTCATATTGCACCGACTGGACGGTTATTTGATGACGCACCACCAAACCGGCATCAACCAGTACATCCAACGTATTATAGAGTGTAGCCTTACTGACATGGAAGTTGTCTTGCTCCAACCGATCCGAAAGCATACACACATCAAAATGACCGGGAAAAGCACATATCTCTTTGAATATAGCATATCTCTCCTCGGTTTTCCGCAGTTTCTTCTCCGTTAGATATTCGGTAAACAACGCACGTATTTCCGTATAAACTTTCGCTTCCATCTCCTAAAGACCGCACAAACGACAAAGTTAGCGCATTTATTTTAAACGCAAAGCCTTACCGATAATATTCAAACTCGAATTTTAATTCATTATAGATTTCTTGTAATTCCGGCGTGTTTCCCACAGCCTCCTGAAATTCCTTGAAACCGTCTAGGATCCTTTCCGCATTCCCCTCGGATTGACGCCCATAAAACTTCATGGCTTGAATAGACGCTTGTTTCTCTTTCAGCGTAGACTTAAAATCCTTAGTCTCCGCTAAGCTGCTTAAGGTTTCTACCAAAAAAGATCCTAAAACCACAGAAGACAAGCTACCACCTCGCTTGAAATTCTCGGTCCAAGTAAGAAAGGCGACCGTGCGAGCGAACTCATTTTTCTTATCAGCAACCAGATCTAACGTGAAGTCCTCCATATAAGGCAGATGAACGAACAAGTTCCGGCAACAATGCTCCGCGATCTCCAAATAAGGAATCTCCTTGACCCAACGTTTCGCTTCCTCCAAAGGCAACTTCTCGGCGGGTTGGAGAAAGGTCGCCAATATCTTAAACTCACGAATATCTTCTTTCCATAGAGCCGCCGCCAGTTCTCCATTCGGTTTATGCTTGCGGGCGATTTCTTTTATTTCGGGGTACGGAACCCCGAAATTTAACTTATATACGATACCTTTCTCACGCATACTCGTAGAAATCACCCCGTTCATCGCCAAACGAAGTTGCTTGCGGATCTCCCTTATCTCGTCTTGTAAACTTTCCATCTATTAATTATTATAAGTCGGCAAGAAAGAATAATCACGGCCATAACGAAGCATCTGATCTGTATAACCTTCCGTGTAGTCCAAGACAATATCAGTAACCTCACCGTTAGAGTTCTTTACCTCTTTCATCACAGGATTGACAAAACCTTTATAAGGAGCCAAGTTTAACTTAGCATAGCGCTCCAAGACCTCCGCATGCAGCTCCGGATCTACTTTCACGCCGTATCCTTCAACAAGATTCTTTCCGGCCGCATAGTCACCCTCACTCTTGATACGTTGAATCTCAGCGAGCAATGTCCCAAACAACTCACGTAACCTCGGATAGTCATTCACAACCACATAGGTCTTTCCTTCCCGTTTTTTCAGTTCGATCACATTCGCTTTCTTCCCTTTCTCGTAAGCCCACTTAGCGATCAACTGGCGGTTACGCATATGCGCCTCTTCTACATTCTTGCCTAGCTCGATGCGAACCAACTGGGTCATCAAGCCATTCATTATATATTTATAGTATTCCGATTTATAAGCCTCGCCGTCCGGAAGCAATCCCAGTTCCACCAGCTTCGGATCTGCCAAATAATACAGGCCAAACAAATCCGCACGGGTTTCCTCCAGTGTAGAGCTATAGGCTTTCAGCGCATCCGGGTCCGTATTTTCCAGCAATTTACCGGAACCATGTCCCAGACACTCATGTAAATCCGTATGTAGATTATCCGTTAAGAAACCGTACTGCCTCATACCGTTCCGCTCCACGTCACTCCATACAAACTCTTCGCTAAAGCCATTTCCCTGAGATGCCTTATCATAAGCCTCCGTGATATTCTCTATCGTAACAGACTTCGAGCCATGATCTCGACGAATCCAATCCGCATTTGGCAAATTGATACCGATCGGGGTAGCCGGATAGCAATCACCTCCCAACATAGATACCGTGATTACCTTAGCGCTGACTCCTTTCACCTTCTCCTTCTTGAAACGCTTATCTACCGGAGAATGATCCTCAAACCATTGCGCATTATCACTGATGATTTTCGTACGCTTAGTCGCCTCCTTATTCGTAAAATTTACGATAGACTCCCAGCTTGCTTTCATTCCTAACGGATCCCCATAAGTCTCGATAAAGCCATTCACGAAATCCACCTCCGAAGCTGTATCCTCTACCCAAAGGATCGAATAAGCATCGAACGTCTTCAAATCGCCCGTTTGATAATATTCGATCAATTTCCCAATGATCGCTTTCTGCGTATCATTCTCGGCGAAAGGCAAGGCTTGTCGCAATTGATCTACGATTTTTTCTATCGCGGCGGAATAAAGCCCTCCTACTTTCCAAACCTTTTCAACGACCGTACCGTTCTCTTTTACCAAACGGCTATTCAACCCGTAAGAGATCGGCGAGATCGTATCTTTTCCCATCTTCATTTGCGCATAGAAGTCCTCTACCTCTTTTTGACTGATGCCTCCCCCGTAATAATTATTAGAAGAAGCTTTGATCAGATCACCGTCACCGCTTTGTACGCTACGCTTTGGCATAACGCCCGGATCAAAGATTACCGGAGCGATCTCGATCATGAACTGATCCACGTTTTGATTCTCACGAAGAGGTAACTTCTTAGCGTCGATTTGGTGAATACAATCCATCAAGAACTCAGGAGAAAACCCCGGGGCAAACTTGTCCAACGCATAATGATGATGGATACCACTGGAGAACCACACCCGTTTCAAATAGGTTTCCAAAGCCTTGAATTGAGGGTCCTCCCGATCTCCCTTATAATTCGTATAAATAGCCTCCAGTGTCCTGCGGATCGCCAGATTATAGCGTCCATTCTGATCGAAGAATATATCACGTCCCATCAAGGCCGCTTCGGAAAGATGATATAATAGTTGCTTTTGTCGCAAGGACAGGGATTCGAAACCCGGAACTTTATAGCGAAGAATCTCCAGATCAGCGAACTGATCCACTACATAATTGAACTCCTTATCGGAATTTTGAGATGCCGTATCCGACTGTTGGCCTGTACAAGCCGTCATAACCATAGCTGTCATAAGCGATAACATTATTTCTTTCATACTTACTACGATTTGCTTTTCCTATAATATATTACATCTAAAGTACATAGTTTGAAGGCCCGCATTCCAATAAGGGCCAACCGCAAAGATAGAGAATATACAGTCAATATCAAAGGTTTGAGATTTTTTCTCTACTTTTGTAAGTTCAAAAGCAAAGACAAAAAAGAGAATGGAAATAGCGGCATTAGTTTCAGGAGGAGTAGACAGCTCTGTCGTAGTGCATCAACTCAAAGAGGCAGGATACGATCCGACCATCTTCTATATCCGTATCGGTATGGAAGACAAGGATGGCTATATCGATTGCCCGGCGGAAGAGGATATCGAGATCACCTCATATATCGCCCGCAAGTATGGATGCCGGTTCGAGATCGTCTCCTTACACGACGAGTATTGGGATCGGGTGGTAAGCTATACGATCGAATCTGTCAAACGCGGTCTTACCCCTAACCCGGATATGATGTGTAATAAATATATCAAGTTCGGTTGTTTCGAGGAAAAATGGGGCAAGGATTTCGATAAGATCGCTACCGGTCATTATGCCACGACCACGGAGATAGACGGCAAGATATGGCTTTCTACCGCCAAGGACCCGGTAAAAGATCAGACTGATTTCTTAGGGCAAATCACCCGCCTACAGATACAGAAACTCATGTTTCCGATCGGGCATTTAATGAAAAGTGAGGTACGTGCCATCGCCGAGGCCCAGAAATTGCCGAGCGCCAAGCGTAAGGATAGCCAAGGCATTTGCTTCTTAGGCAAGATTAACTACAACGACTTTATAGAGCGTTATTTAGGGAAACGCCCGGGAAAAATCGTGGAACTAGAGACGGGTAAGGTCTTGGGTAAACACAATGGATATTGGTTCCATACGATCGGCCAACGTAAGGGATTGGGATTAAGTGGCGGCCCTTGGTTCGTTATCCAAAAAGACATTAAGCGAAATATCATTTATGTCTCCAACGGCTACGACCCGGAAACGCAATATGGTAAGGTGATCAATATGCAAGGCTTCGATTTCATCACGGAAGATCCATGGGGAGAATTTGAGGGTGAGAAAGAAATCACTTTCAAGATCCGTCATACCCCGGAATTTACGCATGGCTACATCCGTCGTATCGGAGATCTATATCGTGTAGAATCCGACGAAAAGATTCAAGGTATCGCTCCTGGCCAATACAGTGTAATCTACGACAAAGACCATCACTTATGTCTGGGCAGCGGCATGATTATTGATGAGACCAAGTAACACATATTCAGATTTATTCTAAATAAAAAACGGTCGCCTCCAAAAGGAAGCGACCGTTTTTATTTTTCTATCTTATTCTATTAAATAGCATATAAAGAGCTGATAGACTCACCACTACATACACGACGGATCGCCTCTGCAAACATGTCAGCGACAGATAACACCTTTACTTTCTCGCATTTCTTAGCGTAAGGAATAGAATCCGTAAAGATCATTTCCGTTAAAGCGGACTGATCTACACGAGTAGAAGCCGGATCAGACATCACAGCGTGGCTGGCGATAGCACGAACAGACTTCGCGCCATTCTCCAACATCAAGTTCGCGGCTTTCGTAATTGTTCCGGCCGTATCCACCATGTCATCAACCAAAAGGACATCCAAGCCCGTCACATCACCGATAATACGCATCTCGGCCACCTCATTGGCACGCAAACGAGATTTGTGGCAAATGACCATCGGCAAGCCTAAATACTTAGAATAGCTGCTGGCACGTTTCGTACCACCAACATCCGGAGTCGCGATACACAAGTTATCCAAAGGTAAAGACGTCTTGATATAGTCCAAGAATACGGAAGAAGCATATAAGTGATCCACCGGAACATTGAAAAATCCTTGGATCTGATCCGCATGAAGGTCCATCGTAATCAAACGATTGATACCTGCCGTGCTCAACATATCAGCGATCAACTTAGCGCCAATAGAAACACGAGGCTTATCCTTTCTATCCTGACGAGCCCAACCGAAGTAAGGGACTACAGCGATGATTGAATGTGCGGAAGCACGTTTAGCCGCATCAATCATCAGAAGCAACTCCATCAGATTGTCTGAATTAGGGAATGTAGATTGTACTAAGAATACATCTCTACCGCGGATAGACTCTTCATAAGAAACAGAGAACTCACCATCGGCAAAGTGCTGGATATTCATCTGTCCCAGAGGACAACCTAAACTGTTGCAAATTTTCTCTGCAAGATACCGGGAGTTCGTTCCCGAAAACACCAAGAAAGGAGTTTGTGCACTCATTATTCCGAATATTTATCTTAAAGTGAATAGATTTGAATTGTGCCGCAAAAGTACAAAACTTATTTACAATAACCTCTTTATATTTGGAAAACTTTCTATATTTGCAACCGCAATGATGAAGTATTTACTCTATTTCTTCGTATTGGTAAGTGTATTTCTGACTTCGGGTTCTTCATCAACTCCCGAGAACCAACAGAAATACAAGGATATTTACACCATGTACTCTCCGAATGAAGACAAGACGGAATACAATATCCCCCAAACAGATATCGAACGATACGAAAAAAAGCTATACAACGGAAAACAAAGCTATAAGATGGAAGATGGCTATATCAAGGCTTCTTCACTATTCCGCAGCACCTCCACATCAAAAAACTCAAGGACAAACCTATCCTCATCCGCGGAAAGGATCGTACGGTTTATAAAAACTCAATATCCTAAAGAAAGACAAACATTCATTTCATTTTGTATAAATCCCCTTAAATTCTCCTATGGGTACTATATCTATACCCTAAGACGTATTCTCATTTAAACTCTCTTTCCCCCTTATTTCCATCAAAAAAGTAGAAGATAGCACTTTAATGTCTGCTTTCTCACTATTCTTATTTTCTAGATTTCTCAAAGGGAACAGAATAAACATCTATTTTGTTTTCTTATTGGGTCATATAGGATAGTTCTTATCAATTAATAATCAATCTAAAATGGAATTTTTATTAGACTTCATCTTACATATCGATCAGCATATGATCGAGATCGTACAAGAATATCATACTTGGGCCTACGCGATATTATTCCTAATCATTTTTTGTGAAACGGGATTGGTAGTCACCCCATTCTTGCCCGGGGATTCCCTCTTGTTCGTCGCCGGAGCGATAACAGCGTTACCCGGTATGCCTTTAGAGATAAATCTCTTAGCCTTGATATTATTCGCGGCGGCAGTATTGGGAGACTCCTGTAATTATATGATAGGTCATTTTTTCGGTCGTAAACTATTTAACAATCCCAACTCCAAGATATTCAAGAAAAGCCATTTGGATAAAACGCATGAGTTCTACAAAAAATATGGAGGCAAAACCATAATCATCGCCCGATTCGTACCGATTGTCCGTACTTTCGCTCCCTTTGTAGCCGGAATGGGTAAAATGCACTATTACTATTTCATGATCTACAACCTGATAGGCGGCGCTTTCTGGGTACTGCTTTTCTGCTATACGGGATACTTTTTCGGAGATCTTCCTTTCGTACAGCAGAACCTCAAGATATTGATCATAGCAATTATATTCATATCCATACTTCCTGCCGTAATAGAGGTAGTACGGGCAAAACTAAAAGCACGGAAACAGAGATAAAGTTCCGCCAAACGTATTACCATCTATAACCCACGCCCCATCTCTGATAGCGGAGTACCACGCATACGATTACAGGGGCTATTATCGGAGTTGGTGCGACCAAACGTTTCTCAGCCGTTCGTTGGGGAGTAACTCAAAGCTTGATGGCTGCATGGGTTCTTACGATCCCGGGAAGTGGGCTTTTAGCGGCTGGCATTTATTATACGGCTTCCCTTCTTTTCATTTAAATCAAAGGAAAAAGTCACCTAGCTTCATTGGGCAAGTATGTTAAGTTACTTTGGCATTTCACTTAAGTTACTTGCCCGATGAAGCTAGCTGTCCCGTATCAACCACCTAACTCCACCAATGAATTATCTATACAGCACTCCTAAACTTTTCAAGAAAGCTCTTACTTATGGAGAAAAGAGAACTTTAGCATTTTGCCGGAATAAGCCGGGAGTTTCACTTGATAAGGATAAGCGTCTGTTAGCGTACTGATAGTCGTTTCCCCGGTTAACAAGTCGGTCAATTCAGCCGGTTTGTTATCCTCAAAATCAAGAGCCTTGAATGCCTCGACCGGGATATTTACCCATACACATTGGTCGGCACGGTCGAAATTCACGACAACCAGAAGTACCTCGTTCTTCCATTTGCGCAAGAACGCATACTGACGGTTCGGATTGAAATAAGGATTACCGGAGTTCGCGTACATCAAATCATAAAACGCTCCCTCGACAATAACCGGCTCGGATCGTACCACATTCAATAACTTAGCGTACATCTCACGCAACGAGCGTTCTGCCGGCGTTAATTTAGCCCCATCAAAGAGTCCATTATTATTCCAGTTTCGCAAACTCTCGACGCTCCAATAATCGAAGATGGTCGTACGGCCATCACGTCCACTGAAACCTTCCGCGTCCATTCCTCTTTCGCCAAGTTCCTGACCACTATAGATCATAACCGGATTCGTATTCATGGCAGCGGAGACAATCATGCCCGGAATACCCGGACGAGCATCCCCCGCAAAGAAATCAGAAGCGACACGCTGTTCATCGTGATTCTCCAAGAAATTCAACATATTTTTCTGGATTCCCTCCAACGATTGCCAACAATGCGATATATTACTAGCCGGAGCCTGTCCGCACATCACCGCACGAACCGTATCATAAAGACCAACCTTGTCATACAAATAATCAAAGTGTCCCGTATAAATATAATTCCTATACTCATCCGGATTATACACCTCCGCTATAAAGATCACATCACGCACCTTCTTCACCTGAGGAATCACCCAGTTCCAAAACTCTACCGGGACCATCTCAGCCATATCACAACGAAAACCATCCACCCCCTTATCAGCCCAGAACAACAAGATCTCCAACATTTTCTCCCACGTATTGGGAATGGTATTGAAATGGCAAGCACCACCGTGCATATAATCCACGCCGTAGTTCAGCTTCACCGTCTCATACCAATCGTTCTGGCTTGGATAGGCATCGAAATGATTGTTACCGGTCACCTTCGCCGGAAACTCACTATAGGCAAAATCCTCCTCACGCTGCGGATCAAAACGAAGCGTCAAGGTCTGCCCCGGAAGATAATAAAAGTTATTATTCACATCAAAAGCCTTGGACACATTATCCGTTTGACCTAAGTCCTCCACGAAAGGTTCCCGTGCGTCCGAGAAATATTGACGTGCCACATGGTTGGGTACAAAATCGATAATAACCTTCATCCCAGCCTCATGCGTACGTTTCACCAAATCCTCGAACTCACTCATACGGTTCTGGATATTATCCGCCAAATCCGGATCTATATCATAGTAATCTTTTATAGCATATGGAGATCCGGCCTTACCTTTTACTACGGCAGAATGGTCTTTCCGGATGCCAAACATGGTGTAATCGGTTTTTGTAGCGTGCTCTATCACCCCTGTATACCATACATGAGTAACACCTAGTTCTTTGATTTTGGATAAAGCCAAAGGAGTAAAAGCCGAAAACTTACCCACTCCATTCTCGGCTAAACTACCATTCATTACAGGAGATGGTCGCAGATTCCCAAACCAACGCGGGAATACCTGATAAATTACCATCTTGTTTTTTTGTTCCATTGCGTTCATCTATATATAAAGTTTTTGTGGGAAAGCGCTTTGTCCAGACAGACGATTTGTCACGGCATCAGGCCTTTCTTTCTTGCCGCGATCGCTTTCACCAAGGTTTCATATTTATTCTCATCCAACACTTTCTCAAAGCAACGGGCAGCGGCGGAATAGCCAATATTACAAATCACGTCTACATTCTCAAGATCGAATGTCTTATATAAGCCAAACTCCTCCGCCTCTATTAAGACATCACACATCTCTCGATCCTCCAGCGTATTTGCCCGGAACATATAATGATAAGAGCGCTCGGCGATATGGAATATGGTCTGCTTATATTTTTGCGGGATCAACGGGCTTACGTTCACCCCGATAATACGCTCACATTCCTCACGGATGATGGAGACCGGAAAGTTGTGAAATAATCCTCCATCCACATAATGAACGCCATTGATGACTACAGGACTGAAAATAATCGGGATACTACAAGAAGCTGTCACCGCCTCAACAATAGGACCACTCCTAAATTCATGGCTTTCGCCATTATCCAAATCAGTCGCGACAATCACCATCGGAATCTGCAAGTCCTCGATATTCTTGGTCCGCAAGTGTCGCCTCAAGAAATAACGAAAGCGCTTACTATCGAACAAACCCGCCTTAGGAATCTGCAACTGGGCGAATTCCGAGAACTCACGTCCGGTAAAAAGCTCTTGGATCTCCGCCGCCGAATAGCCATCGGCAAACAAAGCGCCCATTAAAGCTCCCGCACTGGTACCGACTATAATATCCGGTCTTAGCGCACATTCTTCCATCATTCGAAATACGCCGATATGCGCAAAACCTTTCGCTCCGCCTCCGCTAAGCGCCAAGCCCAACCTATAGGGTTTATGGTTTGTCTCTTCTGCCATTTATTTCTTGTCTCTTAATCTGGTAACAAATATGCTGTTTTTTTTAATTAGAAACATTATTATTAGGGAAAAAGTTTCCATCCTCTTTTATTTTTGCTACATTTACACGGAAAGCAAAGGTGTTGTCACATTGTTTTCTTAAGTATAACATTAAATCTACCATGTTATGATTACGAGTATTTTCTGGATTATTCCGTTAGCGTCTGTCCTAGCGCTAGCATTTGCCTGGTTCTTCTTCAGGCAAATGATGAAAGAGAGTGAAGGAACTGAGTTGATGAAAAAGATCGCCTCCTTTGTGCGTGAAGGGGCGATGTCGTATCTGAAACAGCAATACAAAGTAGTCGCCTCGGTTTTCGTTGTCCTAGTAATCTTATTCTCTATTATGGCCTATGGCTTCCATGTGCAAAACGAATGGGTCCCGATCGCCTTCCTGACAGGAGGTTTCTTCTCAGGATTAGCGGGCTTCTTAGGCATGAAAACAGCGACTTATGCCTCGGCCCGTACAGCGAACGCGGCCCGCACTTCCTTGAACAAAGGTTTACAAGTCGCTTTCCGAAGCGGGGCGGTCATGGGCTTAGTCGTTGTAGGACTTGGATTGCTGGATATCTCATTCTGGTATATCCTGTTAAATGCTTTCATCCCAGACGAGGCTTTGGACCCGACTCATAAACTCACCATTATCACGACAACCATGCTTACATTCGGAATGGGTGCCTCCACGCAAGCCTTGTTCGCACGTGTGGGAGGAGGAATCTATACGAAAGCCGCCGATGTCGGAGCGGATTTAGTAGGTAAAGTTGAGGCTGGGATCCCGGAGGATGATCCTCGTAACCCGGCGACAATCGCCGATAACGTAGGCGACAATGTAGGTGACGTCGCCGGTATGGGAGCCGACCTATATGAATCTTATTGCGGTTCTATCCTAGCGACCGCCGCATTGGGAGCCGCCGCGTTCGTTTCTTCCGGAAGCGTAGAATTACAATATAAGGCGGTTGTCGCCCCAATGCTTATCGCCGCTGTCGGTATCATTTTATCTATTATTGGTATTTTCGCCGTCCGTACGAATGAGAACGCAACGATCAAGCAACTATTGAAAGCCTTAGCCATAGGAACGAACTTGAGTTCCGTATTGATCGCTATCTCCACGTTCGGGATTCTTTATGTATTAGGCATGGAGAATTGGTTCTGGATCGGTTGTTCCGTGATCGTAGGTCTGCTAGTCGGAATCGTGATCGGGCAAGCGACGGAGTATTATACCTCCCAATCCTATAAGCCGACCCGGCTGGTTTCCGAATCGGGGCTGACAGGCCCGGCAACGGTTATTATCTCCGGTCTCGGACTAGGGATGCTCTCTACGGCCATCCCGGTACTTGCCGTCGTGGTCGGTATTATTTGTTCCTTCTTGTTCGCCTCCGGATTCGACTTCACGAACGTGGGCATGGGATTATACGGAATCGGTATAGCGGCCGTAGGTATGCTATCGACCTTAGGTATTACGTTGGCTACAGACGCTTACGGTCCCATAGCGGATAATGCCGGAGGCAACGCCGAGATGTGTAACCTAGGGAAAGAAGTCCGCAAGCGTACAGACGCATTGGATTCATTAGGAAATACGACTGCCGCTACAGGTAAAGGTTTCGCTATCGGTTCCGCCGCGTTAACCGGCTTGGCTCTGTTGGCCTCTTATGTAGAAGAGATCAAGATCGGTTTGCTCCGTTTAGGAGAGACCGTCCTGAACTTTACCGATGGCAGGAGTATCGAAATATCTAAAGCCTCATTCTCGGACTTTATGGTATATTATGATGTTACCTTAATGAATCCTAAGGTTTTAGCCGGAATGTTCCTAGGTTCCATGATGGCATTCATGTTCTGTGGCCTTACGATGAATGCTGTAGGGCGTGCGGCCGGGCACATGGTGGAAGAAGTTCGCCGTCAGTTCAAGGAAATCAAGGGTATTCTGACTGGAGAGGCACAACCGGATTATGCCCGTTGCGTTGAGATCTCGACGAAAGGAGCGCAACACGAAATGGTACTTCCCTCCGTTTTAGCTATTATCGCCCCCATCTTAACCGGACTCATATTTGGTGTGACGGGTGTTGTCGGATTATTGATCGGTGGATTAAGCACGGGCTTCGTATTAGCCGTATTCATGGCGAACGCCGGAGGAGCATGGGATAACGCGAAGAAATTCATCGAGGAAGGAAACCACGGCGGCAAGGGTAGCGAGGCGCATAAGGCAACCGTTGTCGGCGATACGGTTGGCGATCCGTTCAAAGACACTTCCGGCCCGAGTTTGAATATCCTTATCAAGCTGATGAGCATGGTAGCGATCGTGATGGCGGGATTGACGGTGGCTTGGAGTTTGTTTTAATAGTTGACCGTTAGTAGTTGGCAATTGACAGTTAGAGAAGTAAATTGACAAATTAATAGAGAAAACTAAATAATTGTCAATTGCCAACTGTCAATTGTCAACTGTTTTGTATTTTTGCGTCGTAAAAACATAAAACAATTCAACAATGTCAATCTCACGCTTTAATGCTGTGGAGAAGGCATCCAACCGAAAGGCCGTGGAAGCCGTTACTCCCGAACACAAAGTATCTGAGTACTATGGCGAGAATGTCTTCAACCGGAAGGCGATGCAAAAATATCTCTCCAAGGAAACGTACAAAGCCTTGACCCACGCCATTGACAATGGCACACCTATCGACCGGGAAATCGCCAATCATGTGGCAGCCGGCATGCGTATGTGGGCACTGGAAAAAGGAGTCACTCATTACACCCACTGGTTTCAACCGCTTACCGATGGCACCGCCGAGAAGCACGACGCTTTTGTAGAACACGATGGCAACGGCGGCATGATCGAGGAGTTCAGCGGCAAGTTGCTCGTCCAGCAAGAACCGGACGCTTCCAGTTTCCCGAACGGTGGACTTCGCAATACCTTCGAGGCCCGCGGCTACTCCGCTTGGGACCCTTCCTCTCCCGCTTTTATCGTAGATGACACACTTTGTATCCCAACCGTATTTATCGCTTATACCGGTGAAGCGCTGGATTATAAGACCCCGCTGATCCGCTCTATCGAAGTATTGGGAGAGGCCGCCAAGGACGTATATCGGTATTTCGATGAGGATGTCAATAAGATAATTACTTACCTTGGTTGGGAACAGGAATATTTCCTTGTTGACGAGGACTTGTATTCCGCTCGTCCGGATCTCTCACTGACCGAGCGTACCTTGCTAGGACATGAGAGCGCAAAGAACCAACAATTAGACGACCATTATTTTGGCGCTATCCCCTCTCGTGTACAAGAATTCATGAAAGACTTGGAAACCGAATGCTATAAACTAGGTATCCCGGTAAAGACCCGCCATAACGAAGTAGCCCCCAACCAGTTCGAGCTAGCTCCTATTTACGAGGAATGTAACCTAGCCAACGACCATAACCAATTATTGATGTCGGTCATGAAACGTGTCTCCCGCCGTCATAATTTCCGTGTATTATTGCACGAGAAGCCATTTAACGGGGTAAACGGTTCCGGTAAACACTGTAACTGGTCTATGGGAACAGACAAGGGTGTAAACTTATTCTCTCCGGGTAAAGACCGTGAGGACAACCTACGCTTCATCACTTTCGTGGTAAACACCATCATGGCCGTTTATAAATACAACGCTTTATTAAAAGCGAGTATCGCTTCCGCCACGAACGCACACCGCCTAGGCGCGAACGAGGCACCTCCCGCTATCATCTCCACTTTCCTCGGAACGCAAATCAGTGATATCTTGGATAAGTTCGAGAATAGCTCTATCGAGGACGCTATCGAGGTAGACGATAAAAAGGGCTTGCATCTTGGCTTCGGGCAGATCCCCGAACTGCTGTTGGACAATACGGATCGTAACCGTACCTCTCCTTTCGCCTTCACCGGAAACCGTTTTGAGTTCCGTGCCCCGGGCTCTTCCGTGAACTGCGGATCGGCCATGTTAGCGTTGAACTCCGCCGTAGCCTATCAATTGCAACAATTCAAGAAGGACGTAGAGGCTTTGCAAGCGGAAGGAAAAAGCAAGGAAGTAGCGATCTTCAAGGTGCTGAAAGCCTATATCAAGGAATCTAAGCCGATCCGCTTCGATGGAAACGGTTATTCGGACGAATGGAAAGAGGAAGCTGCCAAGCGAGGTCTGGATTGCCAAAACAGTGTTCCCTTGCAATATGACGCTTATCTTAAACCGGAGTCGATCGAGATGTTCACGTCTACCGGCGTACTTACCCAGAAAGAATTGGAAGCGCGTAATGAGGTAAAATGGGAAGTCTATATCAAAAAGGTACAGATCGAGGCTCGGGTATTAGGGGATTTATCCTTGAACCATATCATCCCGGTAGCCGTTCGCTACCAGAGCGTATTGCTGGATAATATAGCGAAGTTGAAAGAGACATTCGGCGATGACCCGGAATTCCGCGATATGTCGGAAGAACCCCGTCGCTTGGTTCGTAAGATAGCCGGACATATCTGTGCCGTGACCAAGAAAGTGGATGAGATGGTAGAGGCCCGCAAGAAAGCGAACCGCTTGACCGATATGCGGGAAAAGGCGATCGCTTACCACGACTCGGTAGCCCCTTATTTGGATGAGATCCGTGACCATATCGATGATCTGGAACTGATGGTGGACAACCAGATGTGGCCGTTGCCGAAGTATAGGGAACTCCTGTTTATCCGATAAAAAACACCAGTACTGGCGTTGCCTTGCGCCAGTATCGGCATAGCCTCACACTGATATAGGCGCAGCCTTATACCGATACTGGCATAAGGCTACGCCTATACTCCCGTTTACCACTTCACATAAGAAGCATTCATCAAGAAGTCATAATCATGTTTCATCGCTTGCAGCGGTGTCATATTATAACGCTCTTGCTCAATGAAGTAATCCTCTAATCCGGCTTTCTCGGCTCACCCGATAAATCAGGGGGAAAATTCTTTAATTCTATAGAAAATTTGCACCTTTGTACCATGAACAATCAAGGACTATTAGCATTGGCACAGTTGATTCTGCCATCAGAGATACTTT
>NZ_JAMOKU010000056.1:0-35908 GCF_023656845.1 Parabacteroides sp. Y3-G-102
CTCCTTCAGCATACGGAGCTTGAACTCCATGCTGTAATTTTTACGTTCTCTTAACTTGTTTGACATGTTACACACGTTCTTTTAATTGTTAATTACGTGTGAAGTAAATCTGTATCATGTCATTCTTCACCTTCCAACCGTCCTTCTAACTTAGCAGAATCCAGTATGTCATTTCTTGCTCTTTTGTTTTCATAGTTGAAAGTGAATAATAAGACAACCAAACCAAAATTCTGTATATTATACATTGTTTCATGCAACTTGCTGACTAATCAAGCTACCAAAAAGAGAGGGAAGGATGATCGCTCATTCCCTCCCTCTCTAGCCATCAGTTATTGAAATTTATTATTGAACGGCATAACCCTCATTTTGAGTCAAACTCGGGTTACGTTGCATCTCGTTCAAAGAGATCGGCCATAACAAGTCGGAAGACTTGAAGGTCGCGCCGGAAGCGTTCTTTGCGCCAACTAAGTCAACGTATGTAACCTTACCCTTCTCTGTAGAAGAGATTACAGGGAACTTACCTGTACGCAAACAGTCATCCCAAATCTTGAATTCCAACGGGAACTCACGCAAACGCTCTGTCCAGCATTCCTCGATAAAGGCCTGCTTACCTAATTTCTGAAGATCGGCAGTAATTGCGGCTACCGTCTTACCTTCCATGTTTGCACGAGCCTTAACTTGTGCCAAATAGCCGGCAGCCTCAGCTGTTACACCTTGAGACTGAGCGATAGATTCAGCAGCGTCAAGCAAAGCCTCTGCGTAACGGAAGATATCACGGTCTTTCGTAGAACGTCCTGTGTTCAACAAAGCGTCCTCATCATACCAGAACCAGCAACCACAAGCATTCTCAGGAGCCGTCCAAGTCTTGCCATTATCCGGATTTGTATAATTCCAATGGAAGAATTGATTTGGCTGGATACGTAAGTCGTTTGCCGCATACACGTTCAAGAATTGATTCGTTGGCCCGTATGTACGCTCAAAGATAGAATACGTACCAAATATAGCTGTAGCCGCTGAGTTGAACGCATAAGTAGGCCACCAACCACCGTTACTGATCGTTGCGTTGTACTCATAAGAATAGATAGACTCAGCCAAACCGTCTGTCGTACGGATCTTATTATAGGCAGAACCCAATGCTAAATCATCGTTGGTTGCCAAAGCATGCGGAGAATCGATCACCGTCTTTACCGCAGAAGCAGCGTCGGCATACTTACCTTGTTGCATATAAACGGAAGTCAAAACCATAGCGGCAGCATACTTCGTGATACGGTTACTATTGTTGTAGAAAGTAGCAGCCGGCAAAGCATTAACGGCATCCTTCAAGTCGGATTCGACCTGAGCATATACTTGCTCTACAGAAGCACGCTCCAAATACATGTTCTCCATAGATTCGTACGGCTCTACTGTCAATGGAACACCACCAAAGATCTTCACCAAGTTGAAGTAGTTCCAAGCTCTAAAGAACTTTGCCTCACCGATCAAACGATTTGCCAAAGACTGATCCATTGAGATCTCGGGGATATACTTGATAGCGCCATTAGCTACGTTGATAGCCTTGTAGCAATCATCCCATATACCGTCAATAGTTACGGAAACAGTCATCGTATTCTGCTGACGAGTCAACTCGCGAGAATATTTACAAGTCAGCTCCTGACCTTCATAACTGTTTGTAAAGTAACCGGTCAATTGTCCTGTGATAGAGGCAAACGGACCTACGTAAGCACTACCCGCACCTGTGAGCTTACTTGAAGCTCCCGTACGATACAAATAGTTCACGTTAGCCTGAGCTTGAGCCTCTGTCTGGTAATAATCCGGGGCTGTCAACGATGACTTCGGTTTCTCTTCCAAGAAATCATTACATGCGCTGAACCCGGTTAAACAAGCGCATGCAATCGCTACTGTCAATATTTTTTTCATTTCTAAAAATTCTACTGATTAAATGAATTAAAATGTTACATTAACACCGAACGTGAAAGTTCTCGCTCTTGGATAAGAGAAGAATACCATGTTCTGACCGAACTTATTACTATCACCCTGCGATGTACCCTCAGGATCGTAACCTGTGAAATCGCTAGCAGTAATCAAGAATAAGTTATTCGCACTTGCGTACAAACGCAAAGCAGACAAACCGATCTTGCTAATCACGTTTGAGTCAAAAGTATAACCCAATTGCAACATGTTACAACGCAAGTAAGAACCATTGGCGATCCATTGAGAATCTACTGTCGTATCCTGACCTGCATGGCCTGAGTTACACAAGTAAACAGCCTGTTGCATCGTGTTCGGGTTCGATCCGTTATATGCGTCATATAAAATATTGCTCAAACCATTCGTGATACCGAAACGGTCGTAAGTAGAGTGGTAGAACTGTTGCATGGTCTCAACACCCCATACGAACTGCAAGTCCATCGTCAAATCGAAGTTTTTGTAAGAGAAGTTGTTGATCCAGCTTCCAGTCCAGTCCGGCATACCTTTGCCGATGATCTCTTTCTTATCCGTACGTTTCGCACGACCGATCTGGTTCTTCTCGCACAAGCCGTTATTGAAATCTTCCTCCGTATAAACACCCAAACGTCTGTAGCCATAGAAAGAACTCATGTTCTCACCTACACGCAAGATACTTTCAGAACCACCTACCCAGCTGTTCATCTCGATATCCTCATTATTGTCGCCCAACTGAAGGATCTTGTTCTTGTTGAAGTTTAAGTTAATCGTAGAACTCCAATTGAAGTCTTGTGTCTGAACTGGGCGTGCGCTGATCATTAAGTCCATACCTTGGTTTCTTACAGAACCGATATTCTTATACACTGTCGTGAAACCTGTAGTGTGAGGAATCGGGCAATCCAACAATAAGTCGGTTGTCTTCTTGTTATAGTAAGCTACATCGAAAGACAAGCGGTTCTGCCAGAATCCAATCTCGAAACCAACATCAAACTGACCAGTCTTCTCCCATTTCAAATCCGGGTTCGCCATAGAGCTGATGTAAGAATACGGAGCGCGAATATCGTTGATCAAAAGCGTACCAGAAGAAACACGAGCCAATGACCGATAAGTGTCAATCTCGGAGTTACCAGTCAAACCGTAGCTAGTGTGCAACTTCAAATTGCTGATCGTGCTTTGATCTTGCATGAAATCCTCTTGAGAGATATTCCAAGCCAAACCTGCAGATGGGAAGAACGCATACTTGTTGTTTTCACCAAACTTAGAGGAACCATCGACACGACCTGTTACGGTTGCGGAGTAACGATCTTTATATGTATAAGCGAAACGCAAGAAATAAGAGTTCATCGCCCACCGATCGTAAGAAGACTCAGGAGATGCCGGAGTTGTACCTGCGGACATATTATTGTCCTCAAAGAAATCATCCGAGAAACCTTCTGTTCGTGCCTTATTCCACTTTTGCACACGCTCTTGCCAAGACAAACCAGCCATAGCGTTGATACGATGATCACCGAATACCTTATTGTAAGTCAAGTAAGTCTCCTCCTGCCAATAAAGTGTATTCCAATTTTGGTACTCAGCCCAACCATTCGGCATGGAGATGTTGTTCAAATCGATAGAAGAATAACCTCTATACGTTTTATTATGATGGTCAAGACCTAGTTGAGTCTTCAAATCCAAACCTTCAGCCAAGTGGAATGTCAAAGCGGCGTTACCAAACACCTGCGTGTTGTAGCGCATACGTTTTTGCATATCCAAGATCATGACTGGGTTAGACATACCCTCAAAGCCTAATACATCACCAATGGAAGAAGAGGTAGAAGTGGTATATTTACCATTCTTATCGCGAATCGGCATCCAAGGAACCATCTCGATCATGGTACGACGAGCCTCTTGGCCACCACCATCCTCAGGCGTATAACGCCCCCATGTATGGTTAACCAATACATTGACTGCCGTAGACAACCACTTCGTAGGATTTGCGTCGTATGCCAACTTCGCATTAATACGCTTATTATACGTATTGTTTACAATACCCTGTTGATCCGTATAGTTCAAGAAAGCACCCATTGAAGAGCTCTTACCCGCTTGTTGGATATTCAACTGATGGTTGTGAGAAACCGCGGTACGAGTAGCCTCATCTTGCCAATTCGTATCATACAGAGGATTACCGTTTGCATCAAAGAAATCTGAATCATTAAACCAATCAGCACGGTTCAAAGACCAATTTTTACCTTGCCACTTATTCTCGTTTTCCAGACCAATCATGAATGCGTCACACCACTCTTGGGCGTTCATCGTATCCATCTTACGAGCGATATGGCTTGTGCTGACAGATCCTTGATAGCTAACCTGTACACCTTCACCATCTTTCTTACCACGCTTCGTAGTTACCATGATAACACCATTGGCACCACGAGCACCGTAGATAGCGGCAGCGGAAGCATCTTTCAAGACCTCCATAGACTCGATATCATTCGGGTTCACCAAGTCGAAGTTCTCCATAACAACACCGTCTACCACATATAGAGGGTTTGAAGAAGCGTTGATAGTAGCCATACCACGGATAACGACACGGTTAGAATAAGCACCCGGCTGGCTGGAGTTTGAGAAGATGTTTACACCAGATACCTTACCGCGCAAGTTGTCTAGCGCACTAAAGTTTTGATTCTTTGTCAAGTCGTCTCCTTTAGCCACACCGATAGAACCGGTCACGTCTGACTTACGCATCGTACCATAACCTACAACTACAACCTCGTCCAAAGTTTGAGTGTCCTCTTTTAAAGTTACTTTTATTGAAGATTGATTTTCCACCGGGATCTCTTGGGACAAATAACCGATATAGGATACCACCAAGATGTCATTTGCGGACACGCCTTCCAACGAGTAATTACCGTCGAAGTCCGTGATCGTACCATTTGTAGTGCCTTTCACCACCACGTTAGCGCCAATAACAGGCTCACCAGCACCATCAACAACCATACCTGTCACTTTCTTACCCTGCTGTACGACCATCACTTCATCAACCGTACCTGCGGAAGCGGGAACGGCCATAGCGGCGTCTACAGAGAAGGCAGAAAGCAGCAAACAGAACGCTGAGGCTTTAGCTATCCCTTGAAGGGATAATAGCTTAGATTCATTCTTTGTCATTTTGCTCTTGTTTTAAATTAAGTTTAGATTGATTACATTTATATGTAATATTATATTGTAGAATAGACATAGTTCGTACGGAACTCGCATGTGATATTTAATCTTTTTCGGGAATGATAAAAGTGCGATGAATAGGGCATGATCTAGCTCATTGGATTTCTTTTTTCTAATTCTTTTTGTTAGATTTGCACCTAGATTCGTATAATGCCAGAAATTCATAAGAAAGAAAGGGATATTTCTAAATAAATGACACGAGAATCACTTTCTATTCATGTTAATTAAATGGATATTTGTAGTCCAACTATGAATATAAAACACAAAAACGGATAAATTATATTATTAATTAAATAGCTATATCATGAAGAAAAAAAGCGTTTGGGCTTTAGCTTTAGCGGCGATGTTGATGTGGGTGGGAAAACCTGCGGTAGCGGCTGTGAATGAGGCTTTTGATCCAGTAGAGTATGTAAACCCGCTAATGGGTACGCAATCTTCTTTTGAGTTGTCTACAGGAAATACCTATCCGGCGATCGCTCGTCCGTGGGGTATGAATTTCTGGACTCCTCAGACAGGAAAGATGGGAGATGGATGGCAGTATGTATATACGGCTAACAAGATCCGTGGCTTTAAACAGACCCATCAGCCAAGCCCGTGGATCAATGATTACGGACAATTTGCAATCATGCCGGTGGTTGGTAAACCGGAATTCGACCAAGATAAACGTGCGAGCTGGTTCTCGCATAAAGGAGAGATCGCCAAGGCTTATTACTATAAGGTATATCTGGCGGAGCATGACGTGGTAACGGAATTAACGCCGACAGATCGTGCCGCTATGTTCCGTTTCACTTTCCCGGAAAACGAGCATTCTTATATCGTGGTGGATGCCTTGGATAAGGGGTCTTATATCAAGGTGATTCCGGAGGAGAATAAGATCATCGGTTATTCAACGAAGAATAGCGGTGGGGTTCCCGATAATTTCAAGAATTATTTTGTGATCGAGTTTGATAAGCCTTTCACATACGAGGCTACATTTGCCGACGCTTCTTTGAAAGAGGGTGCGAAGGAGCAAACGAGTGACCATGTAGGAGCCGTAATCGGTTTCAAGACGAAGAAGGGTGAAATCGTTCATGCGAAGGTGGCTTCCTCTTTTATTAGCTTCGATCAGGCCGCTATCAACATGAAGGAATTAGGTAACGATAACTTTGATACCTTGGTTCAGAAAGGTAAGGATGTTTGGAATGAGCATTTGAGCAAGATCGAGGTTGAGGGTGGAGATTTGGATCAATATCGTACGTTCTATTCTTGTTTCTATCGTTCATTGTTGTTCCCTCGTAAGTTCTATGAGATCAACGCTCAGGGCGAGGTGGTACACTACAGTCCGTATAATGGTGAGGTATTACCGGGTTATATGTTTACCGATACCGGATTCTGGGATACGTTCCGTAGTTTGTTCCCATTCTTGAACTTGATGTTCCCGTCGGTAAACAAGGAGATGCAAGAGGGCTTGATCAATACATATAAGGAAAGCGGCTTCTTCCCGGAATGGGCAAGTCCGGGTCACCGTGGTTGCATGGTCGGTAATAACTCGGCGTCTATCTTGGTAGACGCTTATATGAAGGGTGTGAAGGTTGACGATTTGGAGACTTTATATAAAGGTTTGATTCATGGTACGGAAAACGTTCACCCGAAGGTCTCTTCTACAGGACGTCTGGGTCATGAATATTATAATAAGTTAGGATATGTTCCTTACGACGTGAAGATCAACGAGAACGCCGCCCGTACATTGGAATATGCTTACAATGACTGGTGTATCTGGCAGATCGCTAAACAACTAGGCCGTCCGAAAAAGGAATTGGAATTATATGCCCGTCGTGCGTTGAACTATAAGAACCTGTACGACAAGGAAACCAAGTTGATGCGTGGCAAGAATGAGAATGGCGAGTTTATGGCTCCGTTCTCTCCGCTGAAATGGGGTGACGCTTTCACGGAAGGTAATAGCTGGCATTATTCATGGTCTGTATTCCACGATCCTCAGGGATTGATCGACTTGATGGGCGGTAAGGATTCATTTGTGATGATGCTTGACTCCGTATTTGCTGTACCGCCTTTGTTCGATGATAGCTACTACGGTGGTGTGATCCACGAGATCCGTGAGATGACCGTGATGAATATGGGTAACTACGCTCATGGTAACCAGCCGATCCAGCATATGATTTATTTATATAACTATGCGGGTCAACCTTGGAAGGCTCAATATTGGTTACGTCAAGTAATGAATAAGATGTATACTCCGGGTCCGGATGGTTATTGCGGTGATGAGGATAATGGCCAGACTTCCGCTTGGTATGTATTCTCAGCGTTAGGATTCTATCCGGTAGCTCCGGGTACGACCCAATATGTGTTGGGCGCTCCGCTGTTCAAGAAGGCTACGATCCATTTTGAGAATGGAAACAACTTGGTGATCAATGCCCCGAACAACAGCGATAAGAATATCTATATCGAATCCATGACGTTCAACGGCAAGAACTACACTAAGAATTATCTGGATCATAACGATTTGTTTAAGGGTGGCGTGATCGACTTCAAGATGGGTGACAAGCCGAATATGAATCGTGGTATTAATCCGGAGGATATGCCTTACTCATTCTCCGTAAACGAGGAAGGGATCAATAAACTTTCCCCTATTTCTGTAAAACCTAGTAAAAAGAAGAAATAAGCAATTAAGATGAATTTCATTCATAAACCATTAATGTCAGGCATAGCGATATGCCTGACATTTTTCGCATACTCCTGTGCTACACCGGAGAAAACGGAAAACAAGACAGACTTTACCGCATATGTAGATCCTTATATCGGATCGGGAGAGCACGGACACGTATTTGTCGGGGCGAACGTTCCGTTTGGAGCTGTTCAAGTAGGTCCTCAGAATATTTTTAAGGGATGGGACTGGTGTTCCGGTTATCATTACTCCGATAGTATCATTATCGGATTTAGTCATACGCATTTGAGCGGAACCGGATGTTCTGATCTGGGGGATATCCTTCTGATGCCTTATACGGGCGAGGTACGTACCGCCCGTGGCGAGCAAGATAATATAGAGGGAGCCGCTTCTTCCTATTATAAACATGCCAACGAAGCCGTAGCTCCGGGATATTACTCTTTGCTGATGGATAATGGCGTAAAAGCGGAGTTGACGGCAACCGAGCGTGTAGCTTTACATCGTTATACGTATCCGTCGGGAAGCGAGCATCGCCTCTTGATCAACTTGAAGGAAGGTATCGGTGATAAAGCGTATGACACTTATTTGAAGAAGATTGATGAGTACACGATCGAGGGGTACCGTTTTTCCAAAGGTTGGAGCCCACGTCACAAAGTATTCTTTACGTTGAAATGTGATCAGCCGATCGAGTCTTTGGCTGTATTCAACGATGATGAGGCCGCGGGTAATGATGAGTTGACAGGCGAGTCCGTAAAGGGAGTGATTACCTTTAAGGGAGATGCCCCGACCGCCTTGGTAAAGGTCGCTATCTCTTCCGTAAGTTGTGAGAATGCCTTGGCTAACTTACGTACGGAGCTTTCTCATTGGGATTTCGACGAGGTTCGTAACGAGGCTATCGATAAATGGAATGACCAATTGTCTTGTATCTCCATCGATACGAAAGATGAGCGTGCCAAGAAGGTTTTCTATACCGCCATGTACCATGCGTTTATCGCTCCGACGTTGTATTGCGACGCGAATGGCGATTTCCGTGGCCATGATGATAAGGTGTATACGAACAATACTTGGAAGAACTATTCCACTTTCTCTCTATGGGATACGTATCGTACCTTGCATCCGTTGTTCACGATTATCAAGCCTCAATATGTGTCGGATTTGGTGAACTCTATGTTAAGCATTTACGACCAGCAAGAGAAATTACCGATCTGGCCGTTGATTGGTGGTGAGACGGATCAAATGCCGGGATATAGCGCTGTGCCTATTATCGCGGATGCCTATCTGAAAGGTTTTACCGGCTTTGACGCTGACCGTGCGTATCGTTATATGGTTGCTTCCTCTGTCTATGAGAAGCAAAACGGGGTGCCGTACGTGTTGGAAAAAGGCTATATCCCTTGTGATAAGGTACGTGAGGCTACTTCTATCGCGATGGAATACGCAGCCGATGATTGGGGTATCGCCTTGATGGCGAAGAAAATGGGCAAGACGGAGGATTACCAGAATTACTTGAAACGTGGTAAATATTATACGCAGTATTTCGATAAGGATATCAACTTTATCCGTCCGAAAATGAATGATGGCAGCTGGCGTACGCCGTACGATCCGATCCAGTCCATACATAGCGTAGGCGATTTCTGTGAGGGAAATGGCTGGCATTATACATTCTTCGTGCCCCAGCATCCGGAAGGCTTGATCGAGTTGATGGGTGGCGACGCTCCGTTTATCTCGAAACTGGATTCTTTGTTCTTGGTGGAAGGTGAGTTAGGAGAGAACGCCTCTCCGGATATCAGTGGCTTGATCGGCATGTACGCCCATGGAAATGAGCCGAGCCATCATGTTACTTACTTGTATCCTTACGCCGGCGAGCAATGGAAGACAGCCGAGAAAGTTCGTTACATTCAAGATGTGTTTTATACCGACCAGCCGGAGGGCATCATCGGAAACGAGGATTGTGGCCAGATGTCCGCTTGGCATATCATGTCTGCCTTGGGATTTTACCAAGTGAATCCTTCCAATGGCGTGTTCGTGTTCGGTAGCCCGTTATTCGATAAGGCTTCCGTTCATTTGCCGGAGGGTAAGACTTTCGAGGTCGTAGCCCAGAACAACAGCAAGGAGAATGTATATATCCAATCCGTGTTGTTAAATGGTAAACCTTATAATAATTCTTATATCCTGTATGATGATATCGTGAAGGGAGGGAATCTTACCTTTGTGATGGGCAATACGCCGAATAAGGAGTTCGGAGCTGCCCCGGAAAATCGTCCGAAGACGGCTGAGTAAATAGCTCCCTTACTAGTGAGCGGTTTGCTCTGTTACCCCTAAGACAACGTCTCACGGATTGCCGGGAAAGTACCCGGCAGAGAAGCAAAGAATAATTAACGAATTAATAATCGACAAAATGAAGACAAAGCTTAAAACTTCGATGGCCCTTTTGGCTTCCGCTTTCCTGTGGGTGTCATGTGCCGGTGGGGGAGGGACTTCTCCTTCGGCGATGGACCCGGTGGATTACGTGAATCCTTATATGGGAAACATCAGCCATTTATTGGTGCCTACTTTCCCGACCGTGCATTTGCCGAACAGTATGCTACGTGTATATCCGGAGCGTGCGGACTTCACGGGCGACCGTCTGGGCGGTTTGCCTATTATCGTGACAAACCATCGTGAGCGTTCTGCGTTCAATTTATGCCCTTATCAAGGTGACGAATCCGGCTTGCGACCCGTGATCGCTTATAGCTATGACCGGGAGAAGATCTTGCCATACCGTTATCAGGTATATCTGGATAATGAGGAAATCGACGTGGACTTCGCCCCGTCCCATCAAAGTGCCGTATATTCGCTCACTTTCGAGAAAGAGGGATCGGCTTATCTGGTATTTAACAGCCGTAACGGACAGCTACAAGTAAATGGTAACGCCGTAAGCGGTTATCAATATATAGATAAGAAAACGAAAGTCTTTTTATATGCCGAGACGAACCAGAAGCCTGTGAAAGCGGGTGTATTGTCGAACGGCAGTGTCAACTATAACGAGACCTCCGTGGAAGGTACCAATGCCGCTATCGCCCTTTCCTTCGGGGAGGACGTGAAGAAACTTGGCGTTCGCTACGGTATCTCTTTTATCAGCGAGGAACAGGCGAAGAAGAATCTGGAGCGTGAGATCGCCGCTTACGACGTGGATGTGGTAGCGAAGATCGCCCGCAACGATTGGAACGACGCTTTAGGTAAAATACAAGTACAAGGCGGTACCAAGGATGAGAAGACCGTATTCTATACCTCTTTATATCGTTGCTACGAACGCCCGATTTGTTTGAGCGAGGACGGACATTATTACAGCGCTTTCGACGGAAAGATCCATGAGGATGGCGGACGGCCTTTCTATACGGACGACTGGATTTGGGATACCTACCGTGCTACGCATCCCCTGCGTGTCTTGATCGATAATGAGCGTGAGAACGATATCATCAACTCTTATCTCCTGATGGCGGAGCAGATGGGTACCGACTGGATGCCTACCTTCCCGGAGGTGACGGGAGATACACGCCGTATGAACTCAAACCATGCCGTCGCTACCGTGATCGACGCTTACCGCAAGGGCTTGCGTGGGTTTGAGCTGGAAAAGGCTTATATCGCTTGTAAGAAAGGTATCGAGGAAAAGACCTTGATCCCGTGGTCTGCCGCTCCCGCCGGTTGGTTGGACGATTTCTACAAGGAACATGGCTATATTCCCGCGTTGAGACCGGGAGAGAAAGAGACGGTGCCTAACGTATCCATTTGGGAAAAACGTCAGCCGATCGCCGTGACTTTAGGAACTTCGTATGATGAATGGTGCTTGTCCCAGATCGCTCAAGAATTGGGAAAGAAAGACGAGGCGGATTATTATTTGCGTCGCTCTTACAATTACCGGAACGTATTTAATCCGGAGACAGGTTTCTTCCATCCGAAAGATAAGGATGGCAAGTTTATCTATCCATTGGATTACCGTTATGATGGCGGTCTGGGTGCCCGTGATTATTACGATGAGAATAACGGATATATTTATCGTTGGGACGTACAGCATAATATCGGTGACTTGATCTCTTTGATCGGAGGCAATGAGGCGTTTACCTCTGCTTTGGATTCCATGTTCAATACGCCGCTGGGTATGTCTAAATGGCAATTCTATTCCACGCTTCCGGATCATACGGGTAACGTAGGTATGTTCTCTATGGCGAATGAGCCGAGCTTGCATATCCCGTACTTGTATAATTATGCGGGTAAGCCTTGGATGACGCAGAAACGTATCCGTACCTTATTGAATCAATGGTTCCGCAATGATTTGATGGGCGTACCGGGTGATGAGGACGGTGGTGGTATGTCCGCTTTCGTTGTCTTCAGTCAGATGGGATTCTATCCGGTGACTCCGGGTTCTCCTACCTATAATATCGGTAGCCCGATGTTTACCGACGTGAAAGTGGATATGGGTAACGGCAATACGTTCGAGATCCGTGCGAATAACGCGTCCGATGAGAATAAATACGTACAATCCGCTAAGTTGAACGGCGTAACCTTGAACCAGCCTTGGTTCAATCATAGCGATATCGCCGCCGGTGGTTTGTTAGAGTTAGAGATGGGGCCGAAAGCGAATAAGGAATGGGGATTGGGAACGCCTCCTCCTTCTGCCGCTCCGATGCCTAAGTAAATAAAAAAGCGTGTTGCGATTGTCGCAACACGCTTTTTTTATGCCAATACCTTAGCGATTAATTTCTTTAGTTCTTTTATATCAATGGGCTTCACTACATAATCCGTGAATTCACATTGTTTGGCGATCTCCTTTTCCCTTTCGAAAGCGAATGCCGTGAGTGCTATGATCGGAATGGTCTTGGATAAGGTGCGGATTCTGCGAGTTGCTTCGAATCCGTCCATAACCGGCATTTTTATGTCCATTAGGATTAGGTCCGGATGATATGTCTCGAACATATCGATAGCCTCTTGCCCGTTTAGCGCATGATAAAGTTGGTATTGCTTGCCAAACAAGGTTTCCAAAAGGAAATAATTCTCATAAACGTCCTCGGCGATTAAGATGGAATGATGCCTATCTGAACGGGGCGTTTCTTCGGATTGGACGAGGATGTCCGGTGAAAGCTCAATATCAGTCCGTTTTGTGTCCAAAGGCAGAGTGAACCAAAAAGTGGAACCCACCCCTTCTTCAGAGTCTACGCCGATTTTACCTCCTAATGCCTCGATAATGGTTCGGCTGATGGTTAATCCCAATCCCGTACCTTGCTGGAAAGTATCTACCTTGATGAATCGCTCGAATATACGTCTTTGGTTTTCCGCGGAGATACCGATACCTGTATCTTTCACGCAGACTCGGATAAAATCCCCTTCTATCTCATAATAAATCGTGATACTTCCTTTTGTGGTAAATTTGATAGCGTTATTCACGAAATTGGATATCACTTGCATAACCCTCCGCTCATCGGTTTTAACGATTACGGATGGGGAGTCGAGATCAAAGATCAGATCCACGTCTGAAGGCATCTTTATAGAGTCTGCCAATGCGATTTCGCCACATATATCCTTGATGTCCACTTCCTCGAAATGATAATCCATGGTTCCCGCCTCGATTTTAGAGAAATCAAGGATATCGTCGATCAGTTGCAGTAGCAAATCATTGTTTTTATGGATGATATCTAAATAAGATTGACGCTCTACCTCATCATCAATCTCGGCGATTATATTTGAGAACCCGACGATAGCGTTCAGCGGCGTGCGTATCTCATGACTCATATTCGCCAAGAACGCGGACTTCAATTTATCAGCTTCCTTTACCTTGATTAGCTCGATCTCCTTTTCCCGTTGCTGGGTTATGTTGGAGGTGTAGCTTACGATCCTGTTAGGCGTTCCGTCATCGTTGAATTTATAGGAGCGTACATTGGAGTTGAACCAGAATGTTTTGCCATTGAGGATACGCCTGTAAGCCGCTACGAAGTTATTGATCTTCCCTTGCAGGAGAGGTTTGAACTGTTTATTATATACCCGGTCAAAATCATCCGGATGGATTGAGGATTTATAGTCTTCTTGATTCTTGAAGTTGTAATCATGAATCGCTTTTAGCCCCTCATTATTATTAATGTCTTCATTGAGGCCAAAATCTACGGTCAATTTATCATTCTCTACATCGTATTCCCAAAGAATGGAATCCCCGGTATCTACCGATACTTTTAGCCGGGCTAGGCTATTTTCGATTTGTTCCCGCTTGATATGATTCTCGGTATCGTCGAATACAATATAAATATAGCCGAATATATTATCAAGAGAGTCTTTTAATGTGACTCCTTTTACCAACAGATGCTTTGTTTTAGAATCATGATGACTATCGTAATAGCCGTTTTGAGAAGCAACCTTGAAATCATAATTAAGTGGAAAGAATATATCTTTTCCGTTTTTGAGGCTTTGGTTTACATATTTCGGGATATTAGGATTCTCGAACATATTCAGTCCCACGGCCTGCTCACGGGTAACACCAAAAATATCGAGATCCGCTTGGTTGATATCTACCAACACTCCATTCTCATCATAAAGTTCGGCGCCCCAAGGCATCTTGTCGAAAATGATCTTGAACTTCGTCTCGCTTTTCATGACTTGCATAGCCGTATGCTCTACTAGTCCTTGAACTTCCCCTCTTTCAATGGCTATGGAAAGGATATCAGCCAACATATGTAAATTCTCTATATCTAAGGCACTCCAGTTCCGTTTCTTTTTTACAGAATCAAAGCCGATAAATCCGGATGGTTTGCCTTGCTTGAAAATAGGGATGACTAATAAGGATGAAACCTCTTGCAAAATCAGAAGATGCTGCTCACTCTTCGCCTCTTCCGGCATTTTAGAGACATCATGAATAACGATATCCATGCCCTTTTTGATACTGTCGTACCACCAAGGAATCTCGTCTTGCGGGAGTTGACGCAGTAAATCCTCTCGCATAGAGATAATGCCATCACAAGTAACTTCATTCGTAAAGTCAACAGTATGAGTTTGTTCGTCAAATGTTCCGATATACACCCGATCCACATCGAAAAATTGTAAGATGCGGAATAGCGCTTGGTCAATAACCGAGTTTTCTTTGGCTCCAAGAAGAAGTGACAATACATCCGACATCGTTTTTCGCAAATCAATCATATTGGCCAAAATCAAGTCGGTCTTTTCATCTTCTACATCGGTCTTCTTGTCTATAGCCTCATTAAGAAATGTTGTATTGGAATGAATGTTATTCATGATAAATTGAGTGTACTAAATTTATTCGAAAACAAATGTAAGTATAAACTTTGATTATTTTTTGTTTTAGTGTTTATTATATTATTATCGTGGCTTTAAAAATAATTTTGTACGTTTGTAAATAGTTGAATTAAACTTGAAATCTATGGATAATAAAATCATATTGACGATAGGCCGCCAGTTCGGAAGCGGTGGCCGCGAGATCGGACAACGTTTGGCGAAGGAGTTGGGTATCGGTTACTATGATAAGGAACTGATTACCGTGGCGGCCCGTGAGAGTGGATTATGCGAGGATGTTTTCGAGAAGGCGGACGAACGTGCCTCCAGTGGTTTATCGTACGCTTTTACGATGGGGTACTCTTCTTTTATGGGAGGGATGTTTACGCCTTATAATGATATTTTGTCTAATGACGGTCTTTTTAAGATACAGAGTGACGCTATCCGTAAATTGGCGGAGACTGAGTCGTGTGTTTTGGTAGGGCGTTGCGCTGATTATATCCTCCGGGATGATCCGGCTTGTTTGAGCTTCTTTATCCATAGTTCAGTGGAGAGCCGAGTCCAAAAGACCGTGGAAAGGCATGGTGTGACAGTGGAAGAGGCGAAGAACATGATGGAGAAGACTGATAAATCCCGTGCGGCTTACTATAATTATTATACGAATAAGACATGGGGAATGGCCTCTTCTTATAATTTCTCGATCGATGTATCCGTATTAGGGATCGACGAGACCGTGGAATTTATGAAAAGCTTTATCGAGCGCAGATTGAATAAGCGTCCGTCTCATTTCGGATAAATCGTATTCTTGAGAAACCATTATTGAATAGAGATTAACCTATTAAAACTAAGAAAGTATGCGAAAACCTTTTATTACTGTTCGGCTGACCCATGGTATGTTGGGCGCCTTGTTAGTTTCCACCTGTGCTTGTTCGGGCACGAAGTGGACGGAGGTAGAGAAAGATTCTATCCGTATCGTTACCCAGCAAGAAGGAGCTGTATTAGGATATTCGGCCAATTCGGGGGTGAGACTTCTTGCCGTTGACGGATATGCCTTCAAAGATCTGAATCGGAACGGGTTGCTTGATCCGTATGAGGATTGGCGTCTTACCCCCGAGGAACGTGCCGTTGATTTGGCCGGGCAGTTATCTACAGAGGAGATCGCCGGATTGATGCTTTATAGCGCCCATCAATCTATCCCCGGTGCCTCGAAAGGGTTTGGAGCTTCTACCTACAATGGCAAATCTTTTGATGAGAGTGGAGCCCAGTCATCCGATCTTTCCGATGCGCAGCGTAAATTCCTCACCGAGGATAATGTTCGTCATGTATTGGTTACGAGAGTACAAAGCCCAGAAGTGGCGGCTCGCTGGAATAATAAATGTGCAAGCTTTAGTGGAGGGCATCGGTCACGGTATCTTACGGTCGTTGATAATCCCGATGAGGCGGATTTCGCCATCGTCTTTATGACGAGCCCGAACAGTGGTACGGGGTATGATAAATCCGATCGTGAGAAAGGTGCAAACGGTTATATGCCTATCAGTTTACAGTATAATGATTATACCGCTACCTATGCCCGTAACCCAAGTTTGGCGGGGGAGATCCGTTTGAGAATTTCACGAACCGTTCTTATAAAGGTAAGTCCGGTGAAGCAGCTAATAAGCAGGATATGCTTTCTGTTTTGGAGACAAAGGCTAAAATGAAAGGTAAGCCTGTAATCGTATCTTTGGAGATGGATAAGCCCACGATTATGTCCGAGTTCGAGGGTTCGGCGGATGCCATTCTGGTGAACTTCGGTGTACAAAACCAAGCGGTCTTGGATATCATCAGTGGAAAAGCCGAGCCTTCCGCTTTGTTGCCTTTGCAGATGCCGGCAGATATGCGTATCGTGGAGGAGCAATTCGAAGATGTTCCCCGGGATATGAAATGCTATACGGATAGCGAGGGCCATCTGTATGATTTCGCTTTTTGTATGAATTGGAAAGGCGTTATCGATTATGAGCGAGTGACTAAATATAAATAGAGTAAATTACATTTTTGTGTTTTTGTGGCTACGGTATCTATATATAATGCCTAAATTTGCATGGTAATATTATTAAGTGCAGACCATGAAAATTATGACATTGCAGGGAACGGACAAATTGTTATATGAACTTGTCGCACCTTTGGTCATGAATCCAGCCATTTTGCGACAAAATAACAATTACCCTTTTAAAACATCTCGTAGCCACGTTTGGTATATAGCCTTTCATGAAACAGCTGTTGTTGGTTTTATGCCTGTAAAAAAAGGACATCTCTATTACTCTATAGACAATTATTTCGTGAGTGGTGATGATCCTTCGGTATTGAGTGAACTTCTTGAAGAAGTCATAAAGGATTTTTCATCTCAAGCTTCACTTATGGCTGTTGTGCATAAACGTCATGTAAAAGTGTTCTCACAAAAAAAGTTCCAGACATGTGTTGAGTGGAAAAATTATGATAAAATGCATTATTTACCGGAGGTAGAGTCATGATGCGAAGAATGGATGTGTACGAGGCGACAGAGAAAAGATTGAAGATCATTTTTGATTATTTCGATTACGTATACGTCTCTTTTTCCGGTGGAAAGGATAGTGGTGTACTGTTGAATTTGTGTGTAGATTATATTCGTAGATACGCTCCGGGACGAAAATTAGGTGTATTTCATATGGATTATGAGGTTCAATACAGCCAGACGACCGAATATGTGGAAAAGGTTTATGCCGCTAATTCCGATATCCTTGATATTTATCATTGTTGTGTTCCTTTTAAAGTCCAGACATGTACATCTATGTTTCAACAATATTGGAGACCTTGGAGCGAGGAGTACCGGGATATCTGGGTTCGAGAGATGCCCCATTCATGTCTCCGGGCGAAAGACTTTGACTTTTTCAAGGAGGACATGTGGGATTATGATTTTCAGAATATGTTCCCTTTTTGGTTGTATCAACGGAAAATGGGCCGGCGTATATGTTGCCTTGTTGGTATCCGTACCCAAGAGAGTTTTAATAGGTGGCGGGCCATACATAGTGATAAGAATTACAGAAAACTAGCTAATTATAAATGGACTCGCAGAATGAATTATTCTATATATAACGCATATCCTATTTATGATTGGAAAACTCAGGATATCTGGATAGCGAACGGAAAGTTCGGTTGGACATATAATCATTTGTATGATTTGTATTATCAAGCAGGGGTGCCTTTGTCCCGGCAACGTGTGGCGAGCCCATTCATATCCCAAGCGATATCCACACTGTTCATTTACAAAGTTGTCGATCCCGACATGTGGGGGAGGATGGTTGGACGTGTAAACGGTGTTGGCTTTGCCGGTATATATGGGAATACCTCCGCTATGGGATGGAGGGCTATCAAGTGCCCAGCCGGGTTCTCTTGGGAGAAATATATGTATTTTCTCCTAAATACTTTACCCAAAGAAACTCGTGAGAACTATTTGAATAAGTTAAGAGTCAGCCGTAAATTCTGGAGAGAAAAAGGAGGATGCCTCAGTGAGGAGACTATCGCTAAGTTACGGGCGGCTAATATTCCTATCATTGTGGAAGAATGTACCGCTTACCATACGGATAAGAAACCGGTACGGATGGAGTATATCGATGATATCAATATACCTGAGTTTAAAGAAATCCCTACTTACAAACGTATGTGTGTTTGTATTTTGAAAAACGATCATACATGTAAGTATATGGGTTTTTCCCAGACAAAACGAGAAAGGGATATGAGAAAAGAAGTAATGGACAAATATAATTTTTATAAGCATGGGAAACTTTGTTAGTCCGGCATATGGTGTTAGGGCTGTCCCTATAGAAAAAATTGTAGCCAACAGCTATAACCCTAATATCATGGCACCACCGGAAATGCGATTATTGGAACTTTCCATTTGGGAGGATGGCTATACGATGCCTTGCGTCTGTTATTATCTTGAAGAGGATGATTTATATGAGATAGTAGATGGTTATCATCGTTATCTGGTTATGAAGCAATCTCAAAGGATTTATGATCGTGAGAAAGGAATGTTGCCTGTAACGGTGATTGAGAAAGATATTTCAAACCGAATGGCTTCAACCATTCGCCATAACAGGGCTCGAGGGATGCACAACTTGGAACTTATGACGGAGATTGTTACGGAGTTGGTCAAATCTGGGATGTCTGATAAGTGGATCATGCGTAATATTGGAATGGATAAAAATGAGTTACTTCGGTTCAAGCAGATTTCGGGATTAGCTGAATTATTCCGGGATAAAGAATTCGGTTGGTCTGATGACTGGTCGGAAGAAGATTAAGCTTCTTACATTTTGTTTGGCTGAGCGTTTTTTGCCTTTTATGGCTCTGTTGAGTACATATATACTAATTTTTTGTACATTTGCCCCCGACTTATCACATAGGGGTGCCCGAGTCATACGGGCTGAGATTATACCCATCGAACCTGATCCGGGTAATGCCGGCGAAGGGAAAATAAGGTAGAACTAGGAAATAAAGGGGGCGTTACCTCTATGTGCTCCCTGATGTTTAAACTTTAATTAGTTATTAAGATGGAACAGATTGTTTCAAGTGGAATCATTGACTCTTACTTCGAGAAGTTGAAGAGCAACTTGTCTGTGGATGTAGCGATCGTGGGAGGGGGACCTTCCGGTATCGTGGCCGCTTATTTCTTGGCGAAAGCCGGTAAGAAGGTGGCGTTGTTTGATCGTAAGCTAGCTCCCGGTGGAGGTATGTGGGGCGGCGCTATGATGTTCAACGATATCGTGGTGCAGGAAGAGGCTATCCCGATTATCAAGGAATTGGGCGTAAGCTATAAGGAAGGTGCTAACGGCACGTATATCATGGATTCGGTACATACCACTTCCGCTTTGATTTATCAGGCGACGAAGGCGGGCGCTACGATCTTTAACTGCTATTCGGTAGAGGACGTGGTGTTTCATAACGATGCCGTAGCCGGTGTGGTAGTGAACTGGGCTCCGGTAATCCGTGAGGGGATGCACGTGGATCCGTTGACGATCATGGCAAAGGCTGTCTTGGAAGGTACGGGGCATGATTGCGAGATTGCCCGTGTGGTAGCCCGTAAGAATGATATCCAATTGAATACACCGACCGGAGGCGTGATCGGCGAGCGTTCCTTGAATGTGGAGCTGGGTGAGCAGACGACGGTGGAGAACACGAAGGAGATCTACCCGGGATTATTCGTTTCCGGTATGGCCGCTAACGGCGTAAGCGGTAGCTTCCGGATGGGACCGATTTTTGGCGGTATGCTGATGAGCGGCAAGAAGGCTGCTGAGTTGATCTGCGAAAAACTTGGGAATTGAAAATTGAGAATTGAGAATTGAAAATTATTGATAGCTGTATCTTTAATTTTCAATTCTCAATTCCCAACGGTTTTTCCTTGTCTCAAGAATAAGAATCCCGTTATGATCAACGCCGTGGATAATCCCGTATAGAATACGGAAATGAAAGAATTCGGCAGTAAATGGAACGTGCGGATCGTGATCCCGAAAGCGATCATGAAGATCATGATAATCCAACCTTTCACGTCGAAGAAAGAGAACGGGCAATGTTTCCCGTTTTTCCGGGAGATCCGTTCGGAATGTTTATAGAAAAGCCGTTTAAAGACCAAATTGAAGAAAAGTAAGAAAACGATGGTCGCTTCCCCGATCTTGAATAACCAATAATGGGTATCGTTTAACCATGTGATGATACCGATGCGTAAGATATTGATACCGGCGAAAATCCATACGCAACCGGCGGTATATAATAATACCTTTTTATTTACTCCAAACTTCATCTATCTTTTTATTTACCGCAAACTTACAACATTCATGTAAAAAACGGAAAAATATCCTTATCTTTGTGCCATGCGTGAGAAAATGAAACAGAGGATTGTACAATACGTGGTGCTGATGGCCGGCATCTTGGCATTGCTTTCTGTGGTTATCCCTCACCATCATCACCGGGACGGGATGCCTTGTTATCAATCCTTGACCGCGGAGCAAGCGCATGGCGATAAAAGCACTGATACGCATGATTGCGGTTGCGACGGGCATAACTTGGCCTATTTCAGTACGCATATTTCTCATTTTATGGATGGAGATGTGGATATACATCTGATGCCGTTACTCGTCTTATTTGATTACATTTATCCACCTGAACCGGCGTTTTGCGGACAGCTCCTTGATCACGAGAACGCCCCCTACATTGAGTCGCTGCACGACACTTGGATAGTGAGTGCCTCGGGACTTCGTGCCCCTCCTATGTCTTGATATCTCGTTTGTGAGAGTGGGTGAGGACAGACTTGCCCCTATCTATTTATTATTAACGATATCAAGATTTTTTACACAATGAAGAAAATATATTTGGTAGGTGCGATGTGCGCTTACCTGTTTGCCGGTTGTGCGGGAAATGCGTCGCAAGCCGGACACGATGAGCATAATCATGAATTAGAGGCTCACGACCATGAGCATGAAGGTGAGGATCACGATCACGATCATGATCATGAGGGACATGAACACGAAGGCCATGACCATGAGCATGAGGCTGGTGGTACCCATCCCGGCGAGATTGTCTTTAAGAAAGCCTTAGCCGAGGCCGTTGGTTTGCAGACCGTAACGGTTAATCCCGCTCCTTTCACGGATGTGATTAAGACGAGCGGACGAGTAATGGCAGCGCAAGGGGAGGAGTCCGTGATCGTCGCTACCGTCCCCGGCGTGATCTCGTTTGGTAGCTTGCCGTTCGTGGATGGTACGGCGGTACGCAAGGGACAGGCCGTGTTGAGTATCGCTTCCAACGCCCTCTCGGATGGAGACGTGGCGGCAAGGGCTAAATTCGCTTATGAGACAGCGAAAAAGGAATACGAGCGTATGCAAGCCTTGGTAGGCGATAAGATCGTATCCGCCAAGGATTTCGAGCAGGCCCGCTTGAATTACGAGAACGCCAAGGTCGCTTATGAGGCGATAGCGGGAAAACAGACGGCGAAAGGCGTGTCTGTAGTCTCTCCCTTGAATGGTTACTTGAAGAACATCCAAGTGAAAGAGGGTGATTATGTATCCGTAGGCCAGCCTTTGGCTACGATCTCGCAAAACAATCGTTTGGTATTGCGTGCGGACGTGTCTGAGAGGTATTACAACGATCTTCCCATGATCCAAACCGCTAATTTCATGACTCCGTATGATAACGCTCTCTATAAATTGTCTGATTTGCGTGGACGGTTGTTATCGTATGGAAAGGCTTCCGATATGAACTCTTTCTATGTACCGGTGACTTTCGAGTTCGATAATAAAGGAGCGGTTATCCCCGGTTCTTTCGTGGAGATCTTTTTGTTGACAAAGCCGATGGAGAATGTCTTGAGTGTGCCTGTCTCCGCCCTTATCGAGGAGCAGGGCGTTTATTCGGTATTTATCCGTCTGGATGAGGAAGGCTATAAGAAGCAATGGGTGACGCTGGGAGCGAATAACGGCTCGGAGGTACAGATCCTTTCCGGATTGAAACCGGGCGATGAGGTCGTGACCCGTGGCGCTTACCAGATCAAGTTGTCTTCCGCTTCTAACGCGATACCGGCTCATAGCCATAGCCATTAATAGGAGGGACGTTGCATGTTAAATAAGATAATTTATTATTCATTGCACAACCGGTTGGTAATCTTGGTTTGTGCGCTATTGCTGATGATCTGGGGTACGTACACGGCGTTTAATACGGACGTGGATGTGTTCCCGGACTTGAACGCCCCGACGGTCGTGATCATGACCGAGGCGAACGGTATGGCTCCCGAGGAGGTGGAACGCTTGGTGACATTCCCTGTGGAGACTGCCGTGAACGGTGCGATGGACGTGCGGCGTGTACGTTCCTCGTCTACCACCGGATTCTCCGTGGTTTGGGTAGAGTTTGATTGGGGTACGGATATTTACCGGGCTCGTCAGATCGTGTCCGAAAAACTGGCTGTCTTGGGTGAGAGCCTTCCCGAGAACGTAGGTAAACCGACCTTAGGCCCGCAGTCATCCATCTTGGGTGAGATGATGATCCTCGGTTTGACCGCCGATTCCACGTCTTTGTTGGACTTACGTACGATCGCCGACTGGACGATCCGTCCCCGTTTGTTGTCTACGGGCGGTGTGGCGCAGGTGGCCGTGATCGGTGGCGATATTAAGGAGTACCAGATCTTGTTGGACCCGGCTCGTATGAAGCACTACGGTGTAGGGTTGAACGAGGTGTTGGATGTTTGTCGGAATATGAACCGGAACGCCAATGGTGGTGTATTGTATGAGTTTGATAATGAGTATATCATCCGGGGAGTCTTGTCTACGTCGAAGGCGGAGGAGATCGCTCAGGGTGTGGTGAAGACTGTGAATGAGTATCCGGTTATGCTGGGTGATATCGCTACGGTTAAGATCGGCGGTAAAAGCCCGAAGTTGGGAACCGCTTCCGAGCGGACAAAGCCAGCCGTGCTGATTACCGTGACCAAACAGCCGGATACGAGTACGGAGAAGTTGACGGAGAAGCTGGACGAGATTGTTGTCGATTTGCGGAAGAACTTGCCGGCGGATGTACATGTCTCTACGGATATATTCCGCCAGAGTCATTTTATCGATAACTCTATTAATAATGTAAAGAAGAGCTTGTTTGAGGGTAGTTTCTTCGTGGTGATCGTCTTGTTCCTGTTCTTGATGAATATACGTACGACGGTGATCTCGTTGGTAGCCTTGCCGTTATCTTTGCTGGTCTCTATCATCGTATTGCACTACATGGGATTGACGATTAACACGATGAGCTTGGGAGGTATGGCGATCGCTATCGGTTCCTTGGTGGATGACGCTATCGTGGACGTGGAGAACGTGTATAAACGAATCCGGGAAAACCGGCTCTTGCCTCCGGATCAGCAACGCTCTACCTTGGAGGTGGTTTACGACGCTTCCCGTGAGGTACGTATGCCGATCTTGAACTCTACCTTGATTATCGTGGTGAGCTTCGTGCCCTTGTTCTTCTTGAGTGGTATGGAAGGCCGTATGTTGGTTCCGCTGGGTATCGCTTTTATCGTGGCGTTGTTTGCTTCTACGGTGGTGGCGCTTACCTTGACCCCGGTGCTTTGTAGCTATTTGCTGAACCGTAAAGCGACGGGAATGAAGGAACTGCGTGAGGCTTGGATAGCCCGGAAGTTGAAGGTGGTGTATAAACGGGCTTTGGAGTTAGCGTTGGCTTACCAGAAATGGGTGCTAGGTACCACGATCGCTTTGTTTGTGGTCGCCTTGGTGATCTTCTTTCATTTGGGACGTAGTTTCTTGCCCCCGTTCAATGAGGGTTCTTTTACGATCAACGTAAGCTCGCTTCCGGGAATTTCCTTGGACGAGTCGGATCAGATCGGACGCCGTGCGGAAGCGTTGCTGTTGCAAGTACCCGAGATAAAGACTGTGGCTCGGAAGACCGGTCGTGCGGAATTGGATGAGCATGCCTTGGGCGTGAATGTTTCCGAGATCGAGGCTCCTTTCGAATTGCAAGACCGTAGTCGGGATGAGGTGATGAATGATGTCCGCAAGAAGTTATCTACGATCAGCGGCGCTAATATAGAGATCGGGCAACCTATTTCCCATCGTATCGACGCTATGCTTTCCGGTACGGAGGCGAATATCGCTATCAAACTGTTTGGTACGGACTTGAACCTGATGTTTACGGTCGGTAACCAGATCAAGGCCGCTATCCAAACGATCCCGGGTCTGGTGGACTTGAAGGTAGAGCAGCAGATCGAGCGTCCGCAGTTGACAATCACCCCGAAACGTGAGTTGTTGGCTAAATATGGCATTCCCCTGCCGGAGTTCGAGGAATATATCAATGTGATGTTGGGAGGCGAGGCCGTCAGTCAGGTGTACGATGATGGCAAGAGTTTCGATTTGACCGTGAAGACCTCCGACGCTAGCCGTGCCACGATGGATGATATTAGCAATCTGATGATCGATGCCGCCGGACAGAAAGTGCCGCTAAGCTACGTGGCCGATATCCGTTCGGTGACCGGTCCGAATACGATCAATCGTGAGAATGTGCAACGTAAGATCGTTATTAGTGCCAATGTATCGGAACGTGACTTGCGGGGTGTGGTTAATGAGATACAGGATCGGGTAGAGGCTAATATCCGTTTGCCGGAGGGATACCATATCGAATATGGTGGCCAGTTCGAGAGCGAGGCGGCGGCCAGCCGTACCTTATTGCTGACGTCATTGATGTCGTTATTGGTGATCTTCATGTTACTGTACAATGAGTTCAAGGACGTGAAGGAGAGCGGCGTGATCTTGTTGAACCTGCCGTTGGCGTTGATCGGTGGCGTGATTATCCTATGGCTTACTTCCGGCGAGATCAGTATCCCGGCGATTATCGGTTTCATTTCCTTGTTTGGTATCGCTACCCGAAACGGTATGCTGCTGATCAGCCACTATACGCATTTGCGTGGAGAGGGAATGGGATTGCGTGAGTCCGTGATACAAGGTTCCCTAGACCGTTTGAACCCGATCTTGATGACGGCGTTGAGTTCTGCCTTGGCGTTGATCCCGTTGGCGTTGAATGGCGATCTTCCCGGGAATGAGATCCAAAGCCCGATGGCGACGGTGATCTTGGGTGGTTTATTAACCTCTACGTTCTTAAACGGATTCATCATCCCGATTGTTTATCTGATAATGAACAAGAATAAAGAATAAGTTTTATGAAATCATATATTATAGTCGCCGCCTTGTCTGTATTGACAGGCGGCCTTTCCGCCCAGACTTCTATAGAGGACGTGCTCCGGAGCGTGGAGGCGAACAATAAGGATTTACAGGCGAACAGCCAGTTGGTCCGGTCGCAGAAGCTGGAGGCGAAGTTGGATAATAATTTGCCAGACCCTTCGGTCTCTTATTCGCATTTCTGGGGGAATAAAGAAGGGATGGGATTCACGGGCGAGTTCGTGGCTTCCCAAAGCTTTGATTTCCCGTCCGTATATGTCCGGAAGCATAAGCTGACGAAGGCGAAATCCGCGGGTTTGGATCGTCAAGGGATGGCTTTTCGTCAGCAAATCTTGTTGCAGGTGAAAGAGGTTTGCCTAGATTTGGTGCTGTTGAACCAGCAGAAGAACCTATTGGATACCCGTCTTAGGAACGCCGAGCAACTTTCCGCTTTTTATGCGACTCGTTTGGAGAAAGGAAATGCGAATATCCTTGAGACAAACAAGATCGATCTGGAATTATTGAACGCTCGGACAGAGGCCCGGATGAACGAGACTTCCCGTATTGCCAAGCTGCAGGAGCTGGCTACCCTGAACGGCGGTATCGCTATCGAGTTTACGGATACGGTTTACGCCTTGCCGGATAAGGATGTGCTTTCCTTTGATGAGCTGCGGACGGAGGCGATGCAATCCGATCCGCAATTACAGACCTTGCGTAGCGACCAGACGACAGCTCTTCGGCAGGTGAGCGTGAATAAGGCGAAAGGTCTGCCCGGCTTTGAGTTAGGGTATCGTATGAATCCCGCCTCGGGTGGAGAGCGTTTCAATGGTTTCTTGGTAGGAATCACCATCCCGTTGTTCTCGAACCGTAATAACGTGAAACAGGCGAAGGCTCAGGCCCGCTATACGGAGATGCAGTTGGAGAGCGCTTCTTTCACGGTAGAGAATGGGTTGAGGCAGCTATATGACCAGTCTGTCTCCTTAAAGAAATCTATCGATGAATATAAGGATGTGCTGAAAAGGCAGAATAGCTTGGTCTTGTTGAACAAGGCTATACAGGCCGGGCAAATCTCTATGATCGAGTATTTCGTGGATGTGACGACCTATTACCAAAGCGTGCAAAACTACCTGCAATTGCAAAACCAATACCAAAAGGTCATGGCGCAATTGTATAAGTATCGATTATGATAAGGAACACAACTGTGTTTTCTCTTGAACACAGTTGTGTTTATCCACAGATACAGTTGTGTTTTCTCACGAACACAACTGTGTTTTTACGTTCTCTAAGGATAGCTTAAAGTCACGGATCAATTCTTTCATCACCTCTTCCACGGATAATTCCTCCCAGAATAAAGACGCTACCTGTCCGATCTCTAACTCGCCTTCCTTTAGGTCGCCCTCAAAGATTCCTTTCTTGGCACGTCCTTTGCCCAATAACTCACGTAATTCTTCCACGGACGCTCCCCGGGCTTCCGCTTCTTCCACTGCCGTAGCGAAATCTCCTTTTACCAGACGGGTAGGAGACAGTTTCTTTAATAATAACTTCGTATCGCCTTCCTTAAGATTCAAGCATAGTTTCTTGAAATTCTCGTGTGCCGAGCTTTCTTTGGTTAGGGCGAAACGAGTGCCTATCTGTACGCCGTCGGCCCCTAGTGCGAGTGCCGCTAGCATCGCTTGACCGTTTCCTATACCTCCTGCCGCCAAAAGGGGGAGAGAGGTCGCTTTCCGGACAGCGGGGATCAGGCACATCGTAGTTGTTTCCTCCCGTCCGTTGTGCCCGCCGGCCTCGAAGCCTTCGGCAACGATGGCATCCACTCCGGCCTCCTCGCATTTCGTGGCGAATTTAGAGCTGCTTACCACGTGAACGACCGTCATGTCATGATCCTTCAAATACTTTGTCCATGTTTTCGGGTTACCGGCGGAGGTAAATACGATCTTCACTTTTTCCTCCACCAATATCCGCATCAAGGTATCGATTTCCGGGTACATCAGCGGGACATTCACGCCAAAAGGCTTGTCGGTCGCCGCCTCGCATTTACGGATATGTTCCCGGAGCACTTCCGGGTGCATGGAGCCTGCCCCGATCAATCCTAATCCACCGGCGTTACTAACCGCTGAAGCTAGCCGCCAACCACTACACCAAACCATTCCCGCCTGTATGATGGGATACTGAATACCAAAAAGACTACAAATTCGATTCATATTATTTCTTGCGTTAATCTCGCTAAAATTAGTGAACTATTTTTATTGGAACAACAATTTCTTTGTCGAGGTTGTTGAATAGGCATATAACTTTAAAATATAAGAGATATGTCAGAGAATATAATGAAAACGTTATGGGATGAGAGCGATGATCTTCACGATGAGACCATGTCTACCAATTCGGTATTGTCGGATGATTACACGTCTAATGACATTCAAGATTTACAAGAAACGATCGAAAATGAAAATATCGAGGACGGTATAGAGAGCGATTCGATTGAACATTGAGTGAAAGCATATTGGGTCCCCGAAGGGAAGATCTCCCTTTGGGGATCTTTTTTGTGTGAATTGTGAAAATCTTTTTCCGGATTCTAAATAATAACAATTTGAAATAGAATTGTAACGCAAAACTTCGTTATCTTTGTCCATTGTAATTCTAATATAACAATGGCATGAATAAAACGCTTATGGCCGCAGGTTTAGCGGTTATTTTGGGAGCTTGTTCCTCCTCAAAGAAAAGCGATGTAGCGGAAGGCGCTACACCCAATCCGTTTTTTGCGGAGTATACGACACCGTTCGGGGTGCCTCCGTTTGACCAAATAGAGGTGGCTCATTACAAGCCGGCTCTTTTGAAAGGCATGGAAGAGCAGTCGAAGGAGATCGAGGCGATCGTGGCAAATCCGGATGCGCCGACATTCGAGAATACGATCGTGGCCTTAGACCAAAGTGGCGAGTTGCTTACTAAAGTAATGTATGCTTTCGGTGGCCAATCCAGTGTGAATACCACGGACGAGATCCAAGAGCTCGAACGTGAGCTTTATCCCCTTTTATCCAAACATTCGGATGATATCAGCCTAAATCCCCAGCTTTTCGCCCGGGTGAAATCCGTATATGAGAATCAGGCGAGCTTCCATCTGGATAAGGAACAGAAGAAGCTGTTGGAGGAAACCTATAAAAGCTTTGTCCGGGGAGGAGCCAATCTGCCGGAGGATAAGCAGGCGAAGTTGCGTGAGCTGAACGAGAAGATATCCATGCTCCAACTTACTTTCGGACAGAATACCCTGAAAGAGACCAACGATTTCCAATTAGTGATCGATAATAAAGAGGACTTATCCGGTCTGCCGGAAGACGTGATCGTCAAGGCGGCGCAAACGGCCCAAGAGAATGGTCTGGATGGTAAGTGGGTGTTTACCCTCCATAATCCGAGCGTGATGCCTTTCCTTCAATACGCCGATAAGCGTGATTTGCGTGAGAAGATCTTCAAGGCATATACAAATCGTGGCAACAATAATAATGAGAATGATAATAAGGAGGTCGTTAAGCAGCTGGTTACCGCTCGTCTGGAGAAAGCCCGATTGATGGGATATGAGGATTATGCCGCTTTCGTATTGGAAGAGAATATGGCGAAGAACGAGAAGAACGTGTATGACTTGCTCGATAAAATCTGGCCGTCTGCTTTGGCGAAAGCGAAAGAGGAATTGGCCGATATCAACGCCGAGATCAAGAAGGAAGGTGGTAATTACGAGGCCGAGGGCTGGGACTGGCGTTATTATTTCGAGAAAGCCAAGAAAGCGAAATATAACTTGGACGAGAACGAGATGCGTCCTTATTTTGAGTTGGGACATGTACGTGAGGGCATCTTCTATGTAGCCAATAAATTATACGGTATCACGTTTACCGAGATCAAGGACATCCCGAAACCGGACCCCGACGCTCTCGCTTTCGAGTGCAAGGATAAAGATGGTACGCATCTGGGCGTGCTGTATATGGATTTCTTTACCCGCCCGGGCAAAGGAGGTGGCGCATGGTGCGGCGGTTACCGTTCACAAACGTATAAAGATGGGAAACGGGTAGCCCCGGTGGTTACTACCGTATTTAATTTCAGTAAACCGGCGGAGGGACAACCGGCGCTTTTGACAGCCGACGAGACTGAGACCGTATTCCATGAGTTCGGTCATGCCTTGCACGGTTTATTCTGCGACGTTCATTATTATGGCGTGTCCGACGTGCCTCGTGACTTTGTGGAGCTACCTTCGCAAGTCGATGAGCATTGGGCCGTTGAGCCGGAGGTATTGAAAGTGTACGCTAAACATTACCAGACCGGCGAGGTAATACCGCAAGCCCTTGTAGACAAGATGATTAAGAGTGGCAAGTATGGACAAGGCTTCGCTACGACGGAGTATCTGGCCGCCTCTTATCTGGATATGGATTATCATGTATTGAAAGAGATCCCTGCCGATTTGGATATCGAGAAATTTGAGGCGAAGGTCTTGGGCGATCGTGGTCTGATCCGTCAGATTCCGTCTCGCTACCGCTCCACTTATTTCGGACATACGATGGAAGGTGGATATACCGCCGGTTATTATAGCTATATCTGGGCGGAAGTGTTGGATTGCGACGCTTTCCAAGCTTATAAGGAGACGGGTGATATCTTCAACCCGGAGGTTGCCTCTAAATTCCGTAAATACGTACTGACCCCGGGCGGCATCGATGATGCTATGGATATGTACGTGAATTTCCGTGGTAAACAACCAAGTATCGATCCGTTGTTGGAGAACAGAGGGCTAAAATGAGAAGAATAATTAGAATAATTCATAACTCATAAATCAAAAAATCAGTAAAGATGAAACAATTAATTATGGCAGCAGGATTAGCCGTTATGCTTACTGCCTGCGGTACTTCCGAAAAGAAGACCGTGGAGGGTGAGAACCCGTTCTTTGCGGAATATACCACCCCGTTTGGAGTTCCACCTTTTGATCAAATCAAGTTCGAGCACTACAAACCGGCCCTATTGCAAGGTATGGAAGAGGGACGCAAGGAGATCGAGGCGATCGTGAATAACCCGGAGGAGCCGACGTTCGAGAATACGATTGTCGCTTTGGATGAGCAGGGTGCGTTGCTTCGGAAGGTCCAGATTGTTTTCGGTGGACAGAATAGCGTGAATACGAATGATGAGATGCAGGCGTTAAGCCGTGAGATGTCGCCGCTATTGTCAAAATATAGTGATGATATCAACTTGAATCCGAAATTATTCGCTCGTGTGAAGGCGGTATATGATAAGAAGGATGAGTTGGGTCTCGATAAGGAGCAAATGAAGTTATTGGAGGAGACTTATAAGGACTTCGTCAGGGGTGGCGCTAATCTTTCCGCTGAGGATCAGGCTAAATTGCGTGAGTTGAATAGCAAGATCTCCATGCTACAGCTTACTTTCGGACAGAATATGCTGAAAGAGACGAACGCTTTTAAATTGGTGATCGACAAGCAGGAAGATCTTTCCGGTCTGCCCGAGACCTTGATCGCTAACGCCGCTCAAGCGGCTAAGGATGCCGGGATGGAAGGCAAATGGGTATTTACCTTGCAGAACCCGAGCGTGATGCCGTTCTTGCAATATTCCGATAAACGTGAGTTGCGTGAGAAGATGTTCAACGCTTATATCAACCGTGGTAATAATAATAATGAGAACGATAACAAGGAAGTGGTTCGTGATTTGGTTGCCGCTCGTTTGGCGAAAGCGAAGTTGATGGGCTATGATGATTACGCTTCTTTCGTGTTGGAGGATCGTATGGCGAAAAGCTCGGATAAGGTTTATCAATTGTTAGATGAGGTTTGGAAGCCTGCTTTGGCGAAAGCGAAAGAGGAATTGGCCGATATAAACGCCGAGATCAAGAAAGAAGGCGGCAATTTCGAGGCCGAGGGCTGGGATTGGCGTTATTATTTCGAGAAGGCCAAGAAGGCTAAATTCAATTTGGATGAGAATGAGGTTCGTCCTTACTTGAAGTTGGATAATGTTCGTGAGGGTGCTTTCTATGTAGCTAATAAGTTATATGGTATCACGTTCACCCCGATCCGTAATATCCCGTTGCCTTATCCGGAAGCGCAGGCTTTTGAGTGCAAAGATAAGGATGGCTCTCATTTGGGCGTTATTTATTTCGATTTCTTCCCTCGTGCCAGCAAGCGTGGTGGCGCATGGTGTGGTTCTTATCGTCCGCAGGCTTATAAGGATGGCAAGCGTGTGGCTCCGGTCGTAACGATCGTTTGTAACTTTAGCCAGCCCGCTCCGGGACAACCTGCGTTGTTGAGCGCTGATGAGGCGAATACATTGTTCCATGAGTTCGGTCATGGTTTGCACGGCTTGTTCCGTGACGTGCATTACTCCGGTGTTTCCGGTGTTCCTCGTGATTTCGTGGAGTTGCCTTCACAGGTTATGGAGCATTGGGTATTCGAGCCGGAAGTATTGAAGGTGTACGCTAAGCATTATCAGACCGGCGAGGTGATCCCGGCCGAGTTGATCGAGAAGTTGGATAAGAGCGGTAAGTACGGACAAGGTTTCGCTACGACGGAGTATCTGGCGGCTTCTTATCTGGATATGGATTTCCATGCGATCAGTGGTGACGCTGCGGATAAGAAGGTGATCAAGTTCGTTGACCAGACGAATAATGTTCCGGCCAACTTGAACGTGATGGATTTCGAGCAACAGACGTTAGGCCGTCGTGGTTTGCTGAAACAAATCCCTTCCCGTTACCGTACGACTTACTTCAACCATACGATGGGTGGCGGCTACACCGCCGGCTATTATAGCTACATCTGGGCTGAGGTATTGGATTGCGACGCTTTCGAGGCATTCAAGGAAACCGGCGACATCTTTAATCAAGAATGTGCCGATAAATTCCGTAAATATGTCTTGACCCCGGGCGGTATCGACGACGCTATGGATATGTACAAGAATTTCCGTGGCAAGGAACCGGGTACGGATCCGTTGCTGAAGAATAGAGGACTGAAATAATCTAGAAATGGAGATTTTATAAAGGCGGACCGGTTGGTTCGCCTTTTTTTGTATATGCTCAACCTCCCGGATCTGTATTACATTTGCTAAGTTTTATCACGAAAAAATAGCGATAGTATGGAGAAAAAGGATTTAGTAGAAGGGATGAGGTTGTATATCTATAAATTGCGTGTGGATGGGCGTTATTCCACGGCGAAGAGCTATCAGGATGCATTGAACTCATTCATGCGGTTTTGTGGGTTGGAGGTAATTCCCTATATCTATGTCAATAAGGAGAACCTTCGGCGTTATCAGGCCTTTTTGTTGAATAAAGGATGTACATGGAACACGGTGTCGACCTATATGCGTCGGATCCGTTGTGTGTACAACATGGCGGTGGAGGAAGGGTTGGCCCCCTATATCCCTTATTTATTTAAGGGAGTTTTCACGGGTATAGAGAGCAAACGCAAAAAGGCGTTACCACAGGATTTATTACGTTCTCTGATGACGGCCTCATTAGATGATCCGGAACTGAGAAAAACACGGCAGGCATTGTGCCTGATGTTCCAGTTTTGCGGTATGGCATTCGTGGATTTCGCTCATCTGAAAAAGGAGAATGTCCGGGGTGGGGTTTTGGAATATAAACGCCAGAAAACGGGTACTCCGATGCTTATAGAGGTACAATCTACCGCATGGGAGTCGCTGAGGGAACTGTCAAGTGATGTAGGTAAGGACTCACCCTATTTGTTTCCTTTCTTGAAAGGGATAAAAGTGGGAAAAGAAGCCTACAAGGAGTACACTTCCGCTTTGGCCCATTTTAACCGGAATTTGAAGAGGTTGGCGAGAGCCTGCGGTGTGTCTATCCCGATCACCTCATATTCGATCCGTCATTCTTTTGCGATGATTTTGAAGGAACAGGATGTCCCGATTGAGATGATCAGCGAACTATTGGGCCATAAATCGATCAAGACTACGCAAATCTATTTGAAAAGTTTCTCGTTGGAAAAGATGTCTGCGGTGAATAAAATTTGTTTTGAGAGTGTGTACAATCATGTACCGAAAGTAGGGTAAAGGGAGTAGGCTACTTGGGGAGTAGCGTATTCTTTCACGGCGCAAATGTAGTAAAAAATAACTAAAAACAAGCAAACAAATGCGCTTGTTTACTCATTGTAGGCGTTTGATCCTCTCTATTTTTTGATTTTCCTGTTTTATCCTAGACGTATAGACATGGTGATGCGGGTGAAATGACCTCTTGTTCCCGGTATCATTCCACCATGCCTTATAACCTGTGTGTATTCCTGTAGAGACGGGGCACGCCCCGTCTCATCCCCTCCAAATGGTAACTTAAAGCTACTATCACCCGGTTGTAGAGACGGGGCACGCCCCGTCTCTACAACCGGGTGATAACCGTTCTCGCACCTTTTAGGCTACTCCCCAAGTAGCCTAAGATTTCGAGAGATGGTAATTTTCAGTAATGCCACATTTAAAAATATAAAGTACTGTTTATCAAGATGATATAAAAGATTCTTGGTAGGGCTCTGAATTGCCGTGGGGTCTGTTTTCGGGCCACGGGATAACCACTGGAAAAGATAATCATAGAGATGGATATATTGACAGGCAAGTGCTCGGATAGGTTCATGGCGCATGTTCTGAAGCGACGTGACCAGGAGGCCGTCCGTTGGTACGTGCTCACGCTCCCTACCGCCGGTGGCGGGCGTGACAGGATCAGTCCCTCGAAGGGGCTGGACGCTGAGCTTTCCCGCCGTGAGCGTCGTGGGGAGGCCTTGTTCGAGTATTTCTCCCCCTCGTATGTCGAGGCGAGGAAGGTGGGCGGTAAGATGGTCAACACGAAACGGCCCCTGCTGTACAACTACGTGTTCGTCCACGCCTCGGAGGACGAGATCTTTAGCCTGAAGCGTACGCTTCCCCTGTATAATTTCCTCCCCCGGGTTTCCTCCGGCGGGCGGTCTTATTTCCCGTACCTCTCGGATCGTGAGATGGATACCTTGCGTTGGGTCGCGGCTTCTTACTCCAACGAGCTTCCGGTGTACGTGCCAGATAGCGGCCGCTTGTTGAAAGGCGACCGTGTGCGTATCACCTCCGGCCCTTTTACCGACATGGAGGCGGAGGTGGTGGTGCAGCCGGGCGGTGGGCATAAGGACGTGATGGTGCGTATCCTCGACTGTCTGTGGGTCCCCTTGTTCGAGGTGAGAGCGGGGGAGTACGAGTTGATCGAGCTGAACACGGGGGGCAAGCACGTGTATACCCATTTGGACAACGACCGTCTGTCGGAGGGCTTGCACGGGGCCTTGGGCCGTTACCACGCCTCTGGCGTGGTAGTGGATGAGGATGCCCGTCTGGCCCGTGAGGTCCTGCGTGGCTACGCCTCTCTCCGTGGTGAGACCGACGTGATCCGTTGCAAGCTTTACTCTTTGCTCCTTCCAGCCTATCTGCTTTTGGGCGAGTCGGATGAGTTCGATCGTTTGCATGCCACGATGCGCAGCATGCTCCCGGTGATAAAAGCGGGGCAATCCCGTGCCTTGTTGCTGGTCACGCTGTACGGCTGTACGGACAGCAGCCTCTACCAGCGCATGGCGCACGAGCTGGTTGGCCCTTGGATGGAGGAGGCCTCGCCCAAGAGGAGCAAGTCCGTGTTGATACGTCGTTTACGGGATTACGACCGTTGGTTCGGGCACGGGAACGGCGATGAATAAAAGATATGAGAGAAGAGAGAGAGACATGCGGTGTCCCTTCGGGCATCCGGCTGATGAACCTGTTGCGTGAGCGTTTGACAGAGATCATGGATCGTGAGCGTGCGAACCGAAACTCAATACACCTGTATTGCACGGGTCCCTACTGGGTAGCGTTCGAGCGTTCGGCCTACCAGCTGCATCGTGCGTTCCCGGATAGCGAGACCACTCCGTTGCGCCTGTTCGCCTACCCGTTCCCGATCGTGATGGTGTCCGTTACGGATCGCTCGCTCCGCTCATATACTCGCAAGCATATCTTGAGAAGAGACGGGGCGGATTACAAGCTATTGACCGTCCCCGGGTTTCCCTTGGCGGACTACCGTGAATGGCACGCCGGCGAGGTGGAGGGATTGCCCCGGTTAAGCGAGAATTAGATAAGGGCAGAAAAGAAACGGTCGGATCCCCCGGATGGCAATGGCCGTCTCTAGCGGCTAGGAGAC